>JASBZJ010000041.1 GCA_029983495.1 Porphyromonas sp. | reverse complement strand
AGGCATTATAACTTGGGGGAGTACTGCCATTCCATACAAAGTAAGGAGTAATACGCTCGAGTGCGAACCTCGATTTATCGGGTTCTTCAACAAAGCTTCGGTATAACCTTAACCCTACTGAGTCGATTGTTGTAGTGTCGCTACGGATACCTGTTACACTTAGTAACAGGTTCACATTCTTATCCGAGGGACGTAATGCTAAGTTTAGCTTTGCTCTATTAGCATGTAACCGCTTTGTTGCCAAAATTTGGCTCAAGGGGTTTTGGGTACCCATCGAAAAATGCAAATCAGTTTCGGGTAATTTTGCCAATAATTGCTGTAATTCGTTTGTTTGTAATGAATCGTTTAATACACGACTTACTAATCCATTTACAAGCTTCACATTGCTACCAATCGAATCCAACCCTTGCTTAATATTGCCCCAAAGCATCATATCTCCAGAATTAAGGCGAAGAGCTACTTCGCTAGGTGAAGTATTTACATCGAGTTTTAACGTGTCGTAAACAAACGTAACGCTAGGGGTTATGCATACTATACTATCTGTTGTAAGGGATAGATAATGTGTTTGTTTTAAATCAGTATTAAAACGAGCATTAAGTTTCGATGCAAAAAGCGTGGTATCCTTTGCAAAGCCTAGCGATTTTAGCTCAATACGACTAGTATTAAGTAACAAGTTTCCATTTAAAACACGGTTTTCAACTTCTCCATTTACTCGCAGTTTTACTCGAGCATCCGGAATATCGCTATCGAACTCCACAAGTAATTTCCCATTGTGTAAATTTCCCTCTAGGTGAAGCCCTTCGTAAACATTTGTCTTATACTGAACATGGCTAACATTAGCCATAATAGTGTGGTGAGCCTTTGCACTTAGAAAATCAAAGTTTTTCCCTTCTGCCTTGAGGGCTAATGAAACATTCTGAATGGAATCTGAGGGTAAAAACTGGCTTGCAACAAAGTTGTTACTTTCCACATTAGCACTGTAGCTCTGTAAACGAGTATTATACTTGCCATCAATATTAACCGAACCTGCATGTGGAGCTGTTAACTGCACTTTCGCATTATAATTACCATTAGAGGCAAGTACTCGACCATTTAGTTGGGTATTGTTAGGGATATGCAACTTACCCACAAGTTGAGGAGCAAATATGGGGAATAAGTTAGCAAGTTCAGACCAATAACGACTTTTAAGATTCAATGCCAGCGATAACCGGGTTGGGTCAAGAGCATTATTTACAAAACCATTCAACGAAAGGTTAAGTATGTTTTTTGCTTCAATCGAAAACTTCTTTATTTCAAGCGATGGCAGTGGTCCAAAAGCATCGATATTTAATTGGAGGGGAGTACCATTCATCAAAGCCCGAATACGCTTTTCAGCTTTAGGATTTTGAACTAAATCAACCCCTGAAAAGAACGCCAAATCACTATACGACAAAGGTCCTTTAATTTTCGCACCAACAACCGAGGTGGTATCGCCCTTGAATATCGTTAGCGGTAGCCGTAACGAGCCTCGCAAATCGCTATCTTCTGTTTTGAACAATAAATCCTTAACCGAAATTACCCCGTCCTTCATTGCAAATGCACCCTTAAGATTATCCACCCTCCCACCAGGTGCCGTTACATTAGCTCTGTTAATATCAAAAGCTAATAACCCATCTCGTAAAGCGAAGTTATTAGCATCGAACTTTAACGCATGGGTATAAATACGACTATAATCCATCTTTTCGGGATTAGGCGTAATAGTGTCACGCGCATAACTCAGCTGAGTAGCCATAAAATCGGCATGGTCGGCATGTATATCTAGGCTATCAACTGCAACAAAAAGGTTATCCGCTTTAAAATAGTCAAAGGGTGCCGTCACCAACAAGCTGTCGTATGGCATTTCTACTCGCACCAAAAACCGTTCTATATCTACATGGTTAATTGAAAGATGCCAAGCAAAAGGTTCACTATCAGACTTCTTTACCGTATCACTATCCAATAAAATAAATCGGCCTTCCCGAGCTTGCAATGTTCCTATATCTACAAAACTCTTTTTTAAGTTTGCTGAAAGAGGCCCGATATCAGCCTCCCTTGCAACTAATTGCATTAACGACGTGCGTGCATCGTTAGGCATGTTCAAAAAAAGCTCTTTAGCCGATACACTATTGGTTTCAACTAAACCGCTTAACAAGGGGAAAAAACTTATTCCCAGCTTGACTTCCTTTGCTCTTAAAAGGGTGTCGCTGGGTAACTTTTCAACTAGAACATCATCCAGCTTTAGTTTTAAGGGAAAAACAAGCTTAAATTCGCCTACAGTAAGGCGCATATCGCCCTTATTATTAACTTGCTCCTTAACCTTATTCATTATCATCCTTTGAACAGGAGGCAAATAAATAAGTACTAGCGAAAGGGTTATGAGAATAAGAGGTATAAGGATAACCCACATCACAACCCGAAGAAAAACATTGTGTTTCCTTCTTCGACGAACTGTTTGCCTTCTATTCTTATTTGAACGTTCAGTGGCTTCCTGTTGAGGAGTTCGCCCCTCTTGATTTCGGTGTTCGTTGGGAAGCTGACCTTTATTTTTATTATTGCTCTCTTCCATGGTCATTGTACTGCAAAGATACAATATCTACTCTAAGAAATACTGCAACAATGAACAAAAAAAAGAGGCCAGACATAATAAAGGATTGTAATGCTACTTTCAGGATTCTGGCGGAGTCGTATACACTAATACACCTCCGTTGCCATCCCTCTCAGTAGCTTGAGCCATCCACTGCACCCAATCATCGCACAGATACACACCCAAGTGATTCTGTTAAATAAAATAATAGGCTCCTCATAAACAACGAACGAATGCCATTTATGAAGAGCCTTAGAAGCGAAACCGCAAGAAAATCAATACAGTTTAATATTTAAAGGGGTTCCCTTGTCGTCAAGCACGGTTCCATTTCGGTCAAAAGCCGATTCGCGTTTATTGGAATCCTTTGCGCCAAACAGAGCCGTTACAAGGTAATTTTTATCTATAAGAATCGGGAACATCGCTTTGGGAAGACGATTTTTTTCGAATACTGTATAAGGTTTATTGTATGGGTCAATACCCTCAGCCTCGCCATCTTGATAAACACAAATAGCTACCTTTTCGGTTATATTCTCGCGAAATGGTCTTTTAGGCAAAGTACGAGCCATTTCCAAAAAAGCCTCAGGGGTAAGCCTGTTTAAATCGATATTGATTAACTCATAAGGAGCCTTACTCGAAAACTTTATTTGCTCCAACTCGTTCCCAAAAAGATCGACATATTCCAGCTTATCGTTCTTTGATAGATCTATAAACTTCAGTTCATTCCAAGCAAAGTCAATGGTAGATAGCAATTCGTTTTCACTTAAATCCACATCGGTAATTTTCGAGCAAAAAAAACGAACATAAAAAACAGGTGCATAAATAGTTATTGTTCCATTTTTGACTGCAAGGTTACGAATCGACCGCGAAGCTGTGGGTTTGTTCGGATCTGCTTTTGAAGGGTCAAACTCAATTGCTTTATCGATGGCTTCGTTGTATACGCCATCATTATCAACATCAACCCACATTCTATCGATAGGTAAATTTTGGTTTGTAGCAAAACGAAGTTCAAAATTCCAGCAATTTTCAGGGAATGTAGCATCGTTTGGAGCAACTGAAACCATCTTTGAGGTTACTACTATTTTAGGGATATGCTTTGTACTATACTTCGGTTCCTCCTTATGTGATCCTTTTTTTCTTACAGTAACCTTCAACACTACTTCTTTTTTTGTTGTACCGCTATGGGCAACAACTTTGCAAGCAAAATCTCCTTCGCGCTTGGCAAGGAATTGAATATCTATATCGCAAGGAGATGTTGTAATAGTATTTTTACCGCTAGGCAACATCACAAATAGGTTTGGCGTTTCGCTCTCGAGCGATAATTTTACAGGGGTTTGCGTTGAAGCACCTTTTACTTCAACAACGAACTTCACATCAGCATCGATTTCGACTGAGGTGTTGCTACCCGCTTTTAAATTAAGCGTAAGCTCATTGCCCTGAGGTTCAGGAATCCTGTTACGATCACAACTTGCAATGATTTAGGGAAATAGCAATAATAAAAATACGAATGAATTACTTTTCATAATGGAATAGAGTTTTATTCTTGATTCGCACACAAAGGTAGTAAAATAGAATCACTTATCACCACCATTACACACTTGCTTAATGCAAAAGAAGTTCATTAAAATCCATAGATCATATGGATCATTAGGACTATCATTTTACAACCCATTGAAATAACAAAGAAACAAACCAGCCTAATCTCCCATTCAAGGGAAGTATCGATGCTTTTTATTTTACTCACCAGTAAAAACAAGAATACCAAACATATTAAAATAACAAATTGAGCAATTGAAAAAGAATATAGTCTAAAATAGGCCTTTTAGCACCCAAAAAGTGCTTAAAAGCAAGAATAGAACAAACCCTAACATGAGTAAAAGGAACCTGCTCTGCGCAAAAAACTGTCTATTCCTAATGGGTATAAAAGTTTTTAATAGGGAATATTGCCAACAAAATAGCATATTTAATTGACTTTTTGCTACCTTTGCACCGTGATGGACGAAGCGTTCAATATTAGAAAATCGGCAACTGAGGTGCAACCCGACCGAATGATGGAGGAAGCACTGCGCCCAATAAACTTTTCAGCATTTACGGGGCAGGATAAAGTTGTAGAAAACCTAGCGATATTTGTTGCAGCGGCAGCTCGCCGGGGAGAATCGCTCGACCACGTACTTTTGCATGGTCCTCCAGGTTTAGGCAAAACCACCCTTTCACATATTATTGCGGAAGAGTTAGGGGTAGGCATAAAAGTCACTTCGGGACCTGTATTGGATAAGCCTGGTGATTTAGCAGGGCTACTTACTTCGCTTGAGCCTAGGGATGTGTTGTTTATCGATGAGATTCATCGCCTTAGCCCTATTGTTGAGGAATACCTCTACAGTGCTATGGAGGATTACCGCATAGATATCATTATCGATAAAGGACCTGGAGCGCGTTCAATACAAATCGATCTCAATCCTTTTACCCTAGTGGGTGCCACAACTCGAAGCGGGTTACTTACCGCACCCCTACGAGCTCGATTTGGAATTAACCTCCACCTCGAATATTACGATGCTGAAACTATTCAAGCAATAGTAAAACGAAGTGCCAAAATATTAAAAGTTGCTTGTAGCGATGAAGCCGCTATGGAAATAGCACGTCGTAGCCGTGGCACACCGCGTATTGCCAATGCATTACTTCGGCGTGTACGCGACTTTGCAGAAGTTAAAGGCAATGGTATGATTGACAAAGCAATAGCCGACTATGCACTCGAAGCCCTGCACATTGATCGCTTCGGACTCGATAGCATAGACCACAAAATATTGCGAACGATTATAGAAAAGTTCAATGGTGGTCCCGTAGGACTTACAACAATAGCCACAGCCCTAAGCGAGGATCCTGGAACTGTTGAGGAGGTGTACGAACCGTACCTTATAAAGGAAGGTCTACTTATGCGAACCCCTCGAGGTAGGGAAACAACGCCCCTCGCCTATAAACACCTAAACATAAAACCAAAACCTTCCGAAAGAGGGCTGTTCGATTCTCCCCTAATCGAAGGTTAACTGAAAACAGATCTATTCACTTATTCATTTAGAGAAAATTGAAATTGTAAGAACGAACTATTATGGCAAGAAGAAAGATTGAAAAGGTAGCAACTGAACCTGCTACACAACCAAAGAAAATCGATAAGCTCGACCGTAGAATTCTTTCCATCATAACAAAGGATGCTCGAATTCCTTTCCGCGACATTGCTGACCAATGCCAAGTTTCGCGTGCAGCTGCTTATCAGCACGTTGTTCGTATGAGCCAACGTGGTATAATTACAGGCAGTGGTTATACCGTAAACCCAAAAGACTTAGGCTACAGCACATGTACCTATATAGGCGTACGCCTCGAAAAAGCTATGCTTTATAACGAAGTACTCGAGCGAATCAAGCAAATACCTGAGGTTATTGAATGCCACTACACCACAGGTCCGTACAATATGCTCCTTAAGTTGTACGCTATCGATAACGACGACTTAATGAACATCCTCAGCAACAAAATACAATCCATTCCTGGAATTTCGTCTACCGAAACCCTAATTTCGCTCGCGAAGGGCTTTGTGCGTAGCATTCCTATTCCAGGAGTTGATACTGATACCATTGTGGAATAATAATTCCAACACTTGGGGTAAACAAATCCCCATTGTAAAACTTTTGCCAGCAACGCTTGCCACCGATGAACAAATAAATTAAAGTTTGTGGTGATGCGATGCAGTATAAAAAACCTCTCTGCTATGCATAGCTCATATTAGCAGAGAGGTTTTGATTATTAATAACTTTGTACAAAGAGGTTAGCTTATATACCGAAAAACCTATGAAACCTCGCCGAGAGTATGTAATAAGTGTGCGAAAGAAAAGCAGTATACCTACACAAACTTATTCTAAATAACAGCTTGCGTACTACTCCCCACGGCATGCATTGTAGCGATTGCTCGCCTATAGTTGGAATAGAGCGTATAAGAGAATAGTACTTTAAGGGCATAGCTCGGAACAAACGCTCCTTAAAACGCATAGATGCTATCCATAACGCATTGGCAAGTTGAGAGTCTGTTTGGAGCGATTCACGAAAGCATTGCTCCCAGAAATGAATAAGCTCAACCGTTGAGCTGATGTACTTTGTATTGCGTTGTTTGGTTATAGCCGAACCATTATACTGCACATAGTTATAAACAACTTGGTGAAGATAACCGACCCTTGATACCTTATAGTAAAATAAAGGTACCAATGCGGTAATATCTTCCCAGAGGTTTCGGCCTTCAGCCAAAAGTGGCATGATATAGGTATAAACATTTCGGGAGAAAAGTTTATTATGAAAAAAGGCGTCTACACTACCCTTTAGCATTTCGTAGGCAACCCCCTTACTGGTAGGGTTAGGGGTTAAGGAAACTTCTTTTGTAGAAGCTTCGTAAATGAATCTATAATTAGCAATAACTACATCGTACTTCCCCCTTTCGGCAAGGGTAACCCAATTACTAACCACATAACTATCACTCCAGTAATCGTCGCTATCAATAAAAAGTACATAATCGCCAGTTGCATGTGCAAGTAATTCGCAACGAGTAGCTCCAATCCCCTTATTGACCTCATGCTTAATTAAATTCCACCCAAAACCGTGTATATTTTCGGTTTCTAAAATCAATTTGGCTATAGATGCGCTATTATCGGGCGAAGCATCGTCTATAATAACGATGTTTATGTTGGCATACTCCTGCAAAAGCACCGAGCGCAAACAACGCGCAACGTAAGGCTCCACTCGGAATAATGGAATAAGTACCGAAACAGAGGGACACGAACTATTTTTCATTGCAAACAAAGTTAACCTATTATACCGAACAACGCACACTTACACCTTGATAACGTACAATCTTCTACAACTAAACTTGTTACCTTTGCACAAGCATAAAAGCCATATGATAATAAAAAACGCATCCTTTATTAAAAGCAGTAGTAACTATAAACAATGCCCCGAGGGTAATTTACCCGAGTATGCGTTTATAGGGCGCAGTAATGTGGGCAAAAGTTCGCTTATAAACATGCTTACACAACGGAATAAACTTGCCCTTACGGGCAATACCCCTGGTAAAACCATATTAATCAACCACTTTTTAATTAACAACGATTGGTATTTAGTGGATTTACCAGGTTACGGCTTTGCTCAACGTGGAAAAAAACAACGTGAGGCGTTTCGCGAACTTATTACCAGCTATGTACTAAAAAGGGAACAGCTAACGAACCTTTTTGTTCTTGTAGATAGCCGTATCCCCCCTCAAGCTATCGATTTGGAATTTATGGAGGAGATGGGCGAAAATGGTGTGCCGTTTAGCATTGTGTTCACCAAGGTAGATAAGCTTTCGAACCTAAAACTAAACGAACACATTACTACCTATAAACAAAAGTTGCTCGAAGTTTGGGAAGAACTTCCCCCGATATTCTTAGCCTCATCTGTAAAGGGAACTGGTCGCGATGAAATTTTATCGTACATCGAAACTATAAATAAACATATTGCATCATGAAGTGTATTTTAATTACAGGAGGAACTGGTTATATTGGCTCGCACACTGCGGTCGAATTTATTAATGCGGGCTATAATGTGGTTATTGTTGATAACCTTTCGAACAGTTCAAAACAGGTACTTGATAGAATAGAAACAATAACAGGTGCTAAACCTAAATTTTATCTGGCGGACTGTACCGATAGCAATGCCATGGAAAAAGTATTCAACGAAAACCATATTGATGGAGTAATACACTTTGCAGCTAGTAAAGCCGTGGGCGAATCGGTACAAAAACCCCTACTATATTACCGCAACAACATACTTTCGCTTATTGTATTACTCGAGTGTATGCAAAAGAACAAAGTAGTAAACTTTGTTTTTTCGTCATCGTGTACAGTTTATGGGCAACCGAAAGAACTCCCCGTTGACGAGAACTCGCCCATTCTTCCTGCATCATCACCCTACGGAAACACCAAGCAAATCAACGAAGAAATTATTCGCGATACCATAGCCTCAAAAGCTTCACTTAAAGCTGTTATACTACGCTATTTTAACCCGATTGGAGCACATCCCACAGGTCTTATTGGCGAAGAACCCCAAGGTGTACCACAAAACCTTGTTCCCTACCTTACGCAAGTGGCTATTGGCCAACGTAACGAACTTGCCGTTTTCGGGAACGACTATAATACGCCCGATGGCAGTTGCATACGCGACTATATATACGTTGTGGATCTTGCCCAAGCACACCTAAAAGCATTCGAAAAACTCGACCAAATAAATAGCTCAAACTGGGTAGAATACTACAATATTGGAACGGGTAAAGGCGAAAGCGTGCTCGAATTAATTAATGCCTTTGAAAAAGCTACCCAAGTAAAAGTTCCCTACCGTATTGCGAACCGACGTGAAGGAGATATCGAAGCTATTTGGGCAAATGCTACTAAAGCTAATAACGAATTAAACTGGGTGGCTCAAACCAGCCTCGAAGAAACTCTCCGAACTGCTTGGATTTGGCAAAAAAACTTGGCAAATAGCAACCGTGATTAATACATTAAACACAACGAATTCAACCTCGTGGAAAAATATCACACCCGAGGGGGAAACAAACTTTACAGCCTTCGAACTACCTTCGGGTATGAGGGCTGTAGTTTATTTCGACGATAACCCCGTATCGTATGCTGGTTTTATTATAGGCGCAGGCAGTAGTAGCGACCCTCATCGATTCCATGGATTAGCCCATTTTGTTGAACACATGTTGTTCAAAGGCACTCCGAAAAGAAATGCTCGGCAAATTATAAACAGAATGGAGGAAGTAGGAGCCGACTTCAACGCCTATACTACTAAGGAAGAAACATTCGTTTACACTGCCTTTTCGCAAGAATACTTTGTACGGGTACTTGATATTATGACTGATGTGGTTCGTAACAGCATGGCACCACAGCACGAACTCGAAAAAGAAAAAAGTGTAATTATTGAAGAAATTAATAGCTACAAGGATTCCCCTGCGGAATTAATTTTCGATGATTACGAAAACTTACTTTTCCATGGAGAAGCTCTCGGACACAATATATTGGGTAGCGAAAGTTCGGTAGCACGAATTTCGTCAAGGGCTGTTCAACAATTTATTGCAAAGCACTACACCCCACAAAATATGCTATTCTGTTACCGTGGAAAAAACATTGATACATCGTTACTACTCCACTATCTGAATTTTCACTTTCCTCCCAACCAATCCGACAATACAGTAGAAAGTTACCCACACTGGTCAAATACAATTATTGCGCCATCCCCAATACGGAACCAAGTTAACCGCCACTTCAACACCTTTCAAGTGCATCGTATTATTGGTTGTCACTCGTATTCCTTACAAGAACCCAAACGTATTGGATTAACCTTACTAAACAATCTATTTGGTGGGAGGGGCATGAATTCCCACTTAAATATTAACCTCCGCGAAGATAAAGGACTCGTTTACTCAGTTGAAAGTAACTTTTACCCGTTTAAACAAGCGGGGTTTTTATCGGTATACTTTGGAACCACAAAAAACAAACTTGCTGACGCTACGCAGGCCGTATTCGAGGAGATGGATAAGCTAAAACAAAAACCTATTTGCCCCGATGAACTCCGAAAGGCCAAACGCCAGTTTATGGGGCAACTTATTGTTCAGGACGATAACCGCGAGAATGCATTCCTCGAAATGGGAAAGAGCTTTTTCTACTTTAACCGATACGACAAAATCGAAACCATCCGTAAGCGCATAGAAAATATCGACGAAATCCAATTACAGCATATCGCACAATCGCTTTTCGTTCCCGAAAAAACATTGCAACTAACCTACTACTAACCCTAATGGTTTCGTGTGTTAGCATAAACATTAGCATATACTAATACCCTACTTGACCATAATGAGACCTTTGAAAAATAAGGAGCAAGCGTTTAGCCTCTCTGATTGGGGGCTATAGTAGAGTAAATTTGTTGGGATTTAGAGAAAGTATATGCCCCTCACCTCCCCCTGAGCTACATTTTTTTGAGGCTCAGGGGGATTTTTTCGGATGAGTAATCCCCTAAACGAACAGAACTTGTAATTGAGTTTACTTGATGATTTCCCATTTTAATCAACAACAAAATGGGAAATCATCAAGTAAACTCAAACAAACGCTCCGAAGTTTTGATCTTTTCATCAGGAGGAAAATAAAAATGACCCTGAACAAAATAACCTCCTGTTCCAAAATGCAGGGGCGAACCTGCGTGTCCGCCCACAAATCCCCGAACCAATTCACAAAACATTTGCACAAACGAAACATTGCACAAAACGAGCGGACACACAGAGCCGCCCCTACAATTTCCCTCAATAATACATTATCAAAAGTCTCTATTTACACCATCTATAATTCTGTTTAGCTAGTGAGGTTTTGTACTATGCTATTTAGGCGACTGTAATTACTGTGTGGCTCTTACAATTGATAATAAAAATGTACCTTTGCTCCTAGGTTGTATTCTATTGATGGGAGTACAATAATTGCACATTGGAATAACCTAGGCGAAATAAACATGGAAGAAAACAAAAAGGTAACGGACGAAGCAAATCTAAAAGCCGAAAAAAGCTTAAACTTTATTGAGCAAATTGTAGTAAAGGACTTATCGGAGGGCTTGAATAATGGAAAGGTGCAAACTCGCTTCCCACCTGAGCCCAACGGCTACTTACATATCGGGCATGCTAAAGCGGTATGTATCGATTTCGGTATTGCCGAAAAATTTAATGGGACTTGTAATTTGAGATTCGACGACACCAACCCTATTAAAGAGGATGTTGAATACGTTGATGCAATTATAAATGATATTGAGTGGCTAGGTTTTAAAATTGCCAATATCTATTATGCTTCTGACTACTTCCAACAGTTGTATGATTTTGCTGAAAGACTTATACTAGAGGGGAAGGCTTACGTTGATGAACAATCAGCAAGCGAAATAGCGACT
>JASBZJ010000040.1 GCA_029983495.1 Porphyromonas sp. | reverse complement strand
CTTTTAGGGTTAAGAAAAGCAACTTCACCCGCTGATGTTATGGGGTTGTCGAAGTTTGCAAAGTCGCAAGTTGCTGTAATCCATAGCGGTAGATACTTGTAGTCGAAGCGAAGAATATCGCTTCTTGTAAGGATTTGTTCATCGCTCCATGCATTGGGGTTACCATGCCCCGTGTAGTTTACTATCAGTAGCCCTTTTTCGAAAGCATCAAAAAGCTTTCGTTTTGCACCCGGGAATGTGGTAAGCCCACTTTTGTTCTCTTTAGTAAAGGCGTCGAAGTAAATTTTCGAGAGAACCATTTCGGGGAATTGTTGTTCAATAACTTTGGCTAGTCCTTCTCCCCTGTTTAGGTGTCCATAGCCATCGCCATTATCAGCTATAATAGCTCCATTTAGCTTCCAGTTCCCCAATAATAGATTTTGGGCATAACCAATAACTTTATCAACGGTAGTTTTGGCTTCGTACCGACTTCGAATTGGGAACCTACCTACGCCTATGGCAACGGTTTTTTCCCCATTGTGCAAATCGTCTTCGTTGTTGCACACAAGAGCAAAATAATCATCGGTAACGTAACTATCAACGTTCAATGAGTTTTCGCTTTCATAAGTTAAAAGTAATTCAACCCCACTTTGTTTAAGTGGTTTCCATTCGCTACTTAATAAACGGTTATCGCATGCGCCATCACCAAAAAGCAGGAGGTGTATAGGGCATTTGTTGGCGTCTTTTTCGTCAGTGGAATTATACCATTTGTCGAAAAAAAATTTTGTAAGTAGCCTGTAGGCTGTAGCATCGGGTGTTCCACTCGAAAACTCGTTGAAAACCTCCTGTTGTGTAGCAACTAGTACATTCAATCCTCGAGCTTCATTGTGGAAGGTCGCTAATCGTTTTGCTTCGTTAACTAATGCATTTGTGCTAATTATTATAAGATCGGGTATGCCTTGGTGTTCGCGAAGGTTCGTAAACGATACCTTGCTAACCATCCTTGGAGAATAAGCATCGTTTGGCGAAAATGCCACAAATTTGATGGGCTTGTTGTGGCTATCCAAGGGGTTTGCAACAAAGCTTCCTGACGAAAGCGGTACCTGTTGTATGTTATTGGGCGATAATATTGCCCATATCATACCATCGTTAGGCAGATTGCTAAAGCTAAAACGTAAAGCATTGTTCGTATCGGCTACTCGCTGGAACAGAATTTGTTTCCCTGTAGTATACTCAAGCTTATTATGGGTTTCGAGGGTTGCAAAGTCGAGGTTTGCACGTTCGTTCGAAGGTGAAAATTGAAAATCGAGTTGAACTTCGTTTTGAGCATTAACTTCGAAGGGAACTGAGCGAAGGTGATAAATCCCTTTCAAGTAGTTAGGCTCGGAATAATCTTCTGATCGATTAATATTATCATCAAAAATAGAAGTCCCATTAGACGAAACATGTAGCGTAGCCGTTGATGTTGGTAGTGCAACGTAGCCAATATTTAGTTTAGCACTTCCATCATTTATTACGGTTGCATCGGTTTTCAATTTAATCGAAAGAGGAGAACCGTTTGCTATGGCTTCGCCAAAAAGCTTTCGCCCAGATTGCTTTAATGAGTACAACTCTTCCTCATGGCGGTAGTATGCATTGTAATATTTAGCATCTTGGGGCGTTCCACTTTGGGGTAATGCTTTTTCCTCGATGTTTTTTAAGTCCATCGCATCACTTAAAAAATAGTACCCCTCGGTAGAGTAGTGATTATCGGTGTGTAATAAGCCCTTAGTTTCTTGGGAATAGTAAAGATTTAATGGACCTTGTGCAAAAAAGAAAATGGCATTATTCCGATGAAGTATAGGTACGGGAGGTAGTATATCGCTAGGCATTTGCGAAAGTTTTTCACTTAGCAATGCGCCTCCATATCCAAATACGCCAACTTTGCTAGGGTCGTTAAATCCTATTTTCTTAAGTTCATCGTAGGATATTCTATAAACGCCACTCTGTTGTACGGCAATTTTATAGAATAACCCTTCAGTAGGTATAGGGGTAACTGCCCACGATGGCATTGTTTGCCATAATATGGCTACTAAAGCAAGTCCCCATTTATATATTGTTCTCTCCATTTGTATTCCTTTTTTTGTTCTGTATTTTTTGTAAACCTCCCCTAGTAGCTACATCTTAATAACGATGGGCGGTGCAAAAATAGTATTTATCCCTAAGATGTACTTATGTACATAGTAACACTGCGACCTTTGCTCAACACCATTCGATGAGATATCATGCAAAGATCACATAATGATTTCTTCTGCGGTACGATTCTTCCTATTTATAGCTCGTTTTAGTGTTTTTTTGAGCAATAGGGGAAGTTTGCTCTGTAAGCATTACAGCGTGTTCCTAATCCTTGTGTTTTTTACTCATGAGTAAAATTTCGAAACTACGGAAGTTTTATTTGAGTTTACTCGCTCATTATATTTTGTTACTGCGGTTAAAATAACACATTCCGTAATTTACTAGTTTTACATTTGTTAGTTAGGAAAAAGAAATACTCGTAGTTGAGAGCTATACAGCTAGTTTTCTTTTTACCTTTGCTACTGCGAGGTCACTATGTTATTGTAATGAAGATTAAAACGCCATTGAAGCATGTGCTACTTAACGTGCTAATTGTACTATTTGTGCTTATCGTAGCTTTAACGATATCGGCAACAGTTGTTCTGAATATGAAGAGCTTTGGAAAACTACCTAGAGGAAACCGGCTTGAGCGAATTGAGCAGTCACCCAATTATCATGACGGACGCTTTTGGAATTTAGAAGAAACACCTCACTTAACAAGCAATAGATCCATATTTACACGGTTTTGGGAATTTGCTACGCATAAAGTAAAAGATAGAGTTCCATCAAAACCATTACCTGTTGAGGTGTCGAACCTAAAAGGTCTGCAAAACAACTCAGTGGTGTGGTTAGGGCATTCTACTTACCTATTAAAAATGAACGATAAGTTTATACTAGTTGACCCAGTGTTCCATTCGGCGTCGCCTTTCTCGTCAATTGTTTCTCCTTTTGCCATGGAGTATAGCTATAGTGTATCCGACTTGCCCCCTATTGATTTTGTCGTAATAACACATGACCATTGGGATCACCTCGATTACCTCTTTTATCGAGAATATAAAGCGCAGGTAAAATACTTTATTGCTCCTTTAGGGGTGGGTGAACATTTGGAGTACTGGGGGTGTTCGCCTGATAGAATTATAGAACTCGATTGGCAGGACAAGATTACAATTGATGGTGTTTGCATTACTTGTTTGCCTGCACGTCATTTTTCGGGGAGAGGCTTGAATAGTTATAAAACTTTGTGGGCTTCTTATATGATTCAATCCAATAATCTAACCCTTTACTTTCAAGGAGATAGTGGTTATGGAAAGCACATTCCCATAATTGCCGAGCAGTTCCCATCTATCGATTTTGCTTTTATGGAAAATGGTCAGTATAACGAAGAATGGCGGTATGTACACCAAATGCCAGTTGATTTAGAAAAATCGATAAATACGCTTGGTGCAAAGCATTACATAACAGGGCATAATTCTAAGTTCTCTCTAGCTAGACACGCTTGGTATGAACCGCTCGAAAACTTGGTTCTGATGGCAAATGGTAATAACCATTGCGATATACTTACCCCTCGAATAGGTCAGGTGGTAACCCTTGATACGATTAACGACAACAACTTTACATATTGGTGGAGAAGCGTAATGCTTTAGTTTTGGGGCAATAACTTACTGCGAGTTTTACTTTTAGAATTGGTTGTTAGCATAAAAAAGCGGTACTTTTGTACCGATATGAAGGGTAAAGGGAAAGAACTGGGTATGAATCGATCGCTCGTTATGGGGGTTTTTGTTTACCTTCTGACGATGTTTTTTTCTCCTGTAAAGGCTCAGCAAAGTGTTCCAACATTATTGCGTAGCACCAACTCCGAACAGTGTAATAGAGCTGTTGATGAGTTGATGGCGACAATGACACTTGAAGAAAAAATTGGTCAGCTTTTTATGGTTGTTATATACCCTTCGAGTCAACAATACAAAATTGCCGAAGCACAAACTTTGCTGAAAAGTCTGCATGCTGGAGGTGTTTTGTTTCAAAAGGGCGATGCTTATGACCAGTATGTACTAACCAATTCGTTACAAGCAAATGCTAAAAAGGTGGGGTTTTTAGTTGCTGCAGATAATGAATGGGGGTTAGCTATGCGACTTTCATCTACTATCCGTTACCCTCGGAATATGGCATTACAACGTTGTTCTGCATCCGAAATTGAGCAATACGGTAGAGATGTGGCAAAACAATGCCATACAATTGGAGTGCATATTAGTTTTGCTCCAGTTTTAGATGTAAACAATAATCCGTTAAACCCCGTAATAGGAACACGTAGTTTTGGCGAACGGCCAGATGTTGTAACTAAACTTGGCCTTTCGTATGCAAGGGGATTGGAAGAACAAGGTGTAATGGCTGTGGCGAAACACTTCCCCGGTCATGGAAATACTTCGGTAGATTCACATAAGGCATTACCCACAATTACAGCGAATAAAAAGCAACTTAACGCATGCGAATTAGTGCCTTTTTCAGCTTTTATAAATGCTGGTTATGGCGGAATAATGGTGGGGCATTTAGCTTTACCTGCTATTGAGAAGCATAAGTCTGTTCCTGCATCGTTAAGCAAAACAATTACAACTGCCGTATTAAAACACGAAATGGGTTTTAAGGGTTTAGTATTTACCGATGGATTGGCCATGGCAGGTGCCAAAACTGTTAAAGGGTATCCTCTGGGGGTCGAAGCTATATTGGCAGGGAATAATATTTTGGTAGGATCAGCAAACCCCACTCAAATGTTTAACGATGTGCTCACTGCTGTAAGGAACGGTGTAATACCTATACAGCTTGTGGAGCATAATTGTAGAGCTATACTCAAGGCAAAGTGGGCGTTATGGGGGGGGGCATTTAAACCCCAAAAAGTAAACGAACTTGCAAAAACTGATTTTTACAATGCCCTTAATGGAAATGGGCTTGTAGCAAGAGCCGATAGCCTATGGCTTAGAAGCATTGATGTAAAAAAATACGTCAATGACAGCCTTTTTGCGAAGCTCGGCAATAAACCTATTGGAGTTGTTTCGTTTGTTGGCGAGGGAAAATCGGTACAGGGTTCTTTTGAAAATACCCTAAAGCAATTGGGGTATAATAAAGTTGTTTGTGTAAATATTCCTTCAAATATAAAAGTTAGTTCCCCAAAAAGTGCTGAGGTTTATGCCACTAAGTTATTGGCGTGCGATGTTATTTTTGTAAATGCTTACAATAAACCAACCCATAGCAATGGAGCTATAATTAACGAGTTGGTTAAAACACACAGTGTCTACTTCTCGTTATTCGATTCTCCTTATAGTTTCCCCTCGTGGAAAGAGTACCTAGATAATGTTAAGGGGATAGCAATCGCTAATGAAAATTGTATCGAAGCTACTCGAGCTGTAATTAAAAGATGGTTAACCCCTTTGCAAAAACTGCCTATTGTTGAAGTTCCTGGTGGTAATTTTCAACAACAAGTTCCGAGTAAAACCCTTGCAAAAAGGAAAAAGCACTCTGGCTACGATTTTTCGGTTGTGGATTCCCTTCTTGAAGAAGGAATAAAAACACGAGCCTATCCAGGTTGCCAAGTCGTTGTGTTATATAAGGGGAACCTTGTATATAATAAATCGATGGGGCGACTACACTATGCGAGCAATGCCTCACTTGTTTGTGAAAACACACTTTATGATGTAGCCTCGATTACAAAGATGGTTGCCACTACACCTGCTGTAATGATGCTGGTGGATGATGGAAAAATAAAACTGAGCCAACAAATATGTACCATACTACCAGGATTAGAAAATACCGAGGTAGGAACAGTTTCGGTAAAAGAGTTATTATTGCATGAGGGAGGGCTTCCAGCCACAATAAATTTTTATACACGGCTTATCGACTCAACTTCTTTGCCTCAGAATAAATTCTTTTTTTACCATGCTGGTAAAGGGTTAACGCAGATTGATAACCATGTTTGGGTTCCAAAGAACTTTAAGTTCTCCCAAGAGTTCCTTTCCCCAGAGAAGAGCAACGGTTTCGATAGGAAATTTTCAGATTCGTACTATATTGCGAATAGCTTTCGGAACGAAATGGTTAGACGAATAAGTGAAATAACGCTTGTTGGACGAGGAACCCATAAGTATAGCGATGTCGGGTTTATTCTATTAGGGCTTGTTGTTGAACAGATTACAGGTAAGCCTTTAAATGAGTTTGTTACTGAATGTTTGTATAGACCTATGGAATTACACCATATTACATTCCAACCTTTGCAACATTACTCCAAGACGTTGATAGCCCCTACACAGGAAAATAATTTTTTGCGAGGGAAAGTGTGGGGAGTGGTTGATGATGAAAATGCAGCGTGTTTGGGTGGAATTGCAGGTAATGCAGGTGTTTTTTCGAATGCATTTGATTTAGCAAAAATGGGGTTACTGCTTATGGATAAGGGAGCTTGGGGAAAGCGTGATTTAATTTCGCCCAATACAGTTTCGCTTTTTTGTAATACCTTGGGGAAGGATGGTAAACGCGCACTAGGATTTGAAAAAGCTTATCCCAATAACCCCAATGTTTCGCCACAGGCGTCGAGCCAAACTTTTGGTCATACAGGTTTTACAGGTACTTGCCTTTGGGTCGACCCAAAAAACGATTTGGTTTATGTTTTTCTTTCGAACCGAACATATCCCTCTCGTAATAATAATCAACTATCAATAAGCCGACTTCGCCCCCGTTTAATGGATGCCATTTATGATGCTTTGCTATAGTTTTATGGATGAAATTTTAGGTATTAGATGTATTTGGCTTTAATTTGATAATAGTAATTCGTGTTGAAGATAATCGAACCGTTAATAATGTTTTAGAACAAGATATGACTCCACAATTCCCACTTAAAAAGCAACAAGTAGAAAACGAAACTCCTATACTCGACTTTAGTTCAATTATTTGGTATGGTGCTGAAATTGAGCTTTTGGCAAGCCATTTAAAGGATCGGCTTGCAAAGTTGCTTAAAAGTTACCCCGAACCCGATGCGTCAACTATTCGCATGATGATTGCTCGTAGGCAAGAACTCCACGAGGATGAAATTATCGTTACTAATGGTCCTACGGCAGCTTTTCATCTTATTGCACGTGCATTTGCAAATAGTAATGTTCTTATACACACCCCAACGATGAAAGCACTCGATAATGCTTGTAAAATTTATGGGTGCAAGGTTAACTATGTGGATGATAGCAGTAAAATTGATGAATGGCCACTCGAAGGGGTAGATATCTGTTTTATAACAACCCCAAACCCTCCCGATGGGCGTATTATTTCGCATGCCGACCTTATTCGAACTTTTAAACAGTACCCCAAAACAATGTTTGTGGTGAACCAAAGCTATGCTTCGTTTTCCACTACGAATAAGCTCCGTTCGCAAAATATCAATATCTACCCCAATGTAGTGATGATATGGAGCTTTAGTCAGCCTTATGGTATACCTGGTTTAAGAATAGGGTATATTACAGCACCTCGTAAATATGCTCAGGAATTGTGGAAGGTATATACGCCTTCGGTAGTAACGAGCGATGCTTTAGAGGCTGCAAAATATATTCTTATACACCCTGCCCAGTTTACATTGCCAATTCGTAAATGGTTGCGCAATGCCCAAGAATTAATAGCGAGGCTTCGTCAGTTCGATTTTATTGAGGTTATCCCTAGTGATACAACTTTCTTTCTAATCCGTTTAGCCGATGGAAAAGCTAAGGCATTACGTACATATTTGCGCGAAGAGCATAATATTGCCGTTGGCGACAGTAGCACATACTTGGGGATGGACGACGATTACTTAAGTATTACAGCGCGTAGCGAAGAAGATAACGAAAAGCTAATTAGTGCTATACAGGCTTGGACAGATACCTGCTCTGAGCTATAGCCATTACTTTATAATTCACAATAACGTGATGTATATGATGAAATCGATTGTTCGTAACCTATTGTTCTGTTTTTTAGGAGGTCTCTTTATCGTCATCCTGGCTTCGTGTAAAGGCGGAAAGGCTTTACCTGGGATATCGGCCGCTGGTGGCCCTGGCGAACTTCTTTTAGTTATGCCCGAGGATTGGTTAAAAAGTGAAATTGGCGATTATACAAAGGATGTGCTTGCCATGGATGTTCCCTCCCTTCCTCAAACAGAGGCTTGGATGCGTGTACAAACAGTTTCTACCGATAATTTCGGTCAATTCCTTCGAAATACACGAAACATATTGTTCGTTGATTATAACAAGGACACATACTCAAAGGTTACCGCAAAGTTTTCGTACGACACTTATGCTACGGGGCAGCTTATTGTTGTGCTTCAAACTCCGAGTCGGGAAATGCTCCAGCAGTATTTGAATGAACATGGGCGTTATGTGTGCGAGTTATTCCTGCGGCATGAACTATTCCGTATGGCAAACGATAATGTAGAGGGGTACAGTACCACTGCTATGGATTTATGTATGGGTGTATTTAAGCACCGTATAAATGTTCCTCGCGATGTACTTTCGTCGAAAAAGGATAGTAATTTTTTGTGGCTATCGAATAATGCACTTCGAAAACGTTACGATATTGTTATTTTTAGCGTGCAATACTCTGCCGATAAATCGTTACCCTCGGCCATGGAACTTATTTCGTTGCGCGACTCGGTATTAGGAAAACAAATACCAGGATCGGTTCCACAGTCTGTAATGACAACAACCAATTATGGTGCGGAGTATCGCATAATCGAATTACCCAACGGTCAACAATATGCTGAACTTAGAGGATTATGGGAAATGACCCCCCCTGATATTTTAGCCGGTCCTTTTGTTGCACTTGCCTATAACGATAAAACAGAGGGAAAACTATATTATATCGAAGGGTTTGTTTATTATCCTAACGAAAATAAGCGGGATATTATTCGTATGTTGCAAGCTTGTCTCTTTTCATTCCGTCCTGAAAAACAAGAAAAGTTCGACCCTGAACCCCTAAAACGAATTAAATGGGGGACAGTGATTGATTTGACTGATGATAATCCCCAATTTGCTCACTCCTTAACCCCATCTCCTTCCTTATAGAGAATAAAACTAGCGAAAGTATGGACGAAAAGTTGAAGATTGCCATTACCCATGGAGATATTAACGGCATTAGTTACGAAATTCTCCTGAAACTATTGGATTCCCCCGAAATAATAAAATTGTTTACCCCTATCGTTTATGGATCGGCTAAGGTAAGTGCTTATTATAGAAAGGTATTAAACTTCGAAAGTACCCCATGGAATAGAATTGAAACTCCTGCGGAAGCCTCCGACTCTCTCCCGAATCTTATAAATTGTGTTAGCGATGATGTTGTAGTAGAAATGGGTAAATGCACTCTAGAAGCTGGTATTGCTGCATATGATGCCCTTGAGCGTGCTATGGATGATTTGTTGCAAGGTCGGGTTGACGCAATTGTTACAGCTCCTATTAATAATGCTTCTATTCCTAAGGATTGCTTCCCATTTAAAGGTCATACCGCCTATTTGGGGGCTCGTTGTGGAAGTGATGGTTCTTCGCCACTTATGATTCTGATGGCTAATACAGTAAAAGTTGCACTTGCCACCGAACATATACCTTTAAGTGCAGTGCCAAGTAGCCTTACTCAGGAACTGATTTCAAATAAGCTACAAGCTATAAAGCATAGTTTAATTCGCGACTTTGCCATCGATAGCCCAAGGATAGCTGTGCTTGCACTTAACCCCCATGCGGGCGATAATGAGCTTATTGGTAACGAAGAAACTAACGTTATTTCTCCTGCACTTAAGTATTGTAGAGAACAGCTAGATATTAATTGTTTTGGTCCTTTTTCGAGCGATGGTTTTTGGGGTTCAAGTGCATTAATGAGGTTCGATGCGATTCTAGCTATGTATCATGACCAGGGGTTAACGCCATTTAAAGCCTTATTTATGGAAAAGGGGGTAAACTTTACTGCAGGTTTGCCCATAGTTAGAACTTCGCCCGACCATGGAACAGGATACGACATTGTGGGAAAGGGTATTGCTAATGAGGCTTCGTTACGTGAGGCTATTTATGCTGCAATTGATATTACCCGAAATCGTAGGCGGTACGATTATGCTATGCAAAACCCCTTGCGAAAACTATACGTTAGCAGTAATAACGATAATGAGGTATTGGCACCGACCCCTGAACTAGACGATTAATTCATCCTTCTTTAAAGGGGTAATGGCTCTTATTCAGTTTTGAATGGGCTTCTTCCTAGTTCTACTCGAATAAACTCATTAATCTGTAATAAGTTTCGATGGAGTATATCGTTGTTTAATATGCAGGTTTGAACAATATTCGTAACTTTGCGAAGTATAAATAGATAAAATTGGTTCAGATAATAGTCCTGTTACAATTATAGGTTCTGATTTTTTCGAGTAAGAACTGTGGCGAATAAAAATAGTAAAGGTACTTTACCCATGGAATCATTTAAGAACTATAAGCCCCATATTCAGAAAAGTTCCTTGGCGAACCCCGACCCCGATGCAGATTTACTGCTAACCTCGCAACCAACTACACGTTCGTTGCAATTAGCCCCTGCAATAAGTAAGATACCAAAAATATATACTGCTCGAACGAAACCACAGCATTTCGATAGCGAGGAACATTTTATTCTAATATTCCCATTATCGAGCAACCTAAAGTTCAAGGAATCGTTCCTTCCAATGCCCGAGGTTAGTGGTATGGATATGCTTTTTGTACCATCGTTCACGCATGTATCGGTGTATAGCCCCACAGATTCGGGAAAATACATAGTAATGCCATTTTCGCCAAGCATTCAACTTTGCCACGGCATTTGCCCTGAATCGTGTTACGAAGCGCATGGAAAAAAGAATGGAAAGCGCGATTCATCAATGATTGATGCAAGTAAACGTAATAAAGTTTCGATAACTACGCTTAGTATGAAGCCTGTAGTTGTTAATTGGTTACAGGTGCTTGTTGATTGTATCAGCGAGGGAATAACTTCGTTACCCTATTATGAGTACAAAATTCGTGAGCTATTCTTTTTCTTTCGTGAGTTTTATAGTAGAGTCGAAACCGATGAGTTTTTAAAACTGTTCCACTGTACAGCATTCGGTTTTCGGGCTTTTATTTTTCGTCATCATTGGGATTGTCAAAGTGTAGAAGAGCTTGCTGCTTTATCTGGCTTATCACTTTCAACATTTAAGAGAACATTTAAGGAGGAATTTCATGCCTCGCCATTGCAATGGATTAACGAACAAAAGGCTCGGTATTTGATGCGCGATTTGGAAGAAACCGATCTTTCTCTTAGCGAGCTTGCCGAACGTTATAAGTTTTCATCGGTTAGTTATTTGTGTGCATTTTGCAAGAAGATGCTTGGTGAAACCCCAAATACTATTCGGCGTCGTGAAGAGATTTAGCGCAGGGAAGGTTTTCTTCCTTTTGTGAGCGAGGGATAAACCTATTCCTCGCTTTTTTTATAGTTTTACATCGTCAGGAGTCGAGTAGGTCAGCCCCATTGCTGGGGCTTTCCCCTCTAAGAACCGTACGTGA
>JASBZJ010000039.1 GCA_029983495.1 Porphyromonas sp. | reverse complement strand
CTTAAATGAATGTGCTTATTATCAGATAATAACCTATAATGTGACTTATTGCCGTGCAAAGGTCTCAATTTGGGAGCACAGCTAAACAAGCATATTGCCACCAACAAATAAAACAACCCTTTAAGTGGCAAAAAAAAAGTATATTTGCAGGGAGGAAGCTTTAGAAGGTCATGAATATTGCTTCCTCAAAATAATAAATAGAATGACACGAATATAAGAGAATGAGAAAAGAAACGCTTTCGACACTTGTAAAGCTCTTCTTCGCAGGGGTAATATTAGTTGCAATGGCTACAAAGCTTGTAGCAAACCCTATCGACGCACAGAAGGCTAAGAGCATAGCGCAAAAGTTTTTTAGCGAACAAGCTTCGGGCTTACGCTCGGGAAACTTTGATGATTTAACCCTAACATCGTATGCAGCACGTACTACAAACGCTTCGCTTAAACTTGTTGATACTAAAAACACAAGCCTACTACGCCAAGCTACAAATAACCAGGCTTATTACTTTGTATTTAACCGTGCAAACAATGGGGGGTACGTAATTGTAGCAGGCGATGATGCAATAAGCCCAATCTTAGGGTATTCGCTAACGGGTAATTTCGACCTTTCTTCAGCACCTAACGATATTAAGAGCTTTTTTGTTGCGGTTAACCACGCAATCGAAGAAGTAATGCAAAAGGGATATTCTAATTCTACAAGTATAAATGCATTAAAAGCTACACCTAGTAGTGAACTACGAGCATCGTTGCCAGCATCGGTTGCTCCTCTTTTAGGCGAAATGAAGTGGAATCAGTCATTCCCTTGGGACGACAAAACTCCTACTGTAGATGATGGCGGTGTAACAAAACACACACCTGTTGGTTGCGTTGCTACAGCAACAAGCCAAATTATGAGGTTCCACAAGTGGCCTGAAACAGGCGTGGGAACAATGAAGTACTCGGAACACGGTAGAACACACGAAGTGAACTTTGCAAACTCGCATTACGATTATAGCAAAATGCCCCTTTACTTCAACGAAAGCCGTAAGCCTTCGCAAGACGAAATTGCAATGTTATCGACCTTTTGTTACGAAGTTGGTGTTGCTGTAAAAATGAACTATGAGCTTAACGGAAGTGGTGCGTTTAGCCCCGATGTGAGCAAAGCGTTACGCGACTTCTTCCGTTATGATAAAGGCGTTACTGCCTATAAACGTAGTACAATGAAAACCTCGGAATGGTACAAGATTATATATACCGATATTGCCAATGGCTTACCAGTTTATTATGCTGGGGCAGCGCAATATATCAACGAAAATGGTAGAGCCAGTTATGCGGGGCATGCATTCGTATTCGATGGTTACGACTCAAACGGTAACGTACATGTAAACTGGGGTTGGGGTGGTTTATCGAATGGCTATTTCAATATGAACATACTTTCGCCTGGTGCCATAGGCATTGGCGGTGGAGCCGATACTGGATATAAGTACTTTCAAGATTGTATCGTAGGAATAAAACCCGACAAAAATGGCTCCTCGAATGAACCTCAGGGGATGTTGCTATACGATAATTTTACCGCTTCGGTAGACAATGATGCTAAAACAATAAAACTTAATACGCTTCGCGTATATCCCAACGACCATCCCTATACAGGATCCTATGGTGTAGCTATTGTACCACTCTCGCACATCGAAGGTGTGAACATGCAAGTTAGTAAGGTTGCCCAAAAAGAAGTAACCAATGTTACGAACCTCGACCAAATTTCAAATACGACCATAAATGACCTTGGTACGCTTAAAGATGGTTACTACTTAGTTTATCCTGTATATAAAAAGACTACATCCAGCGGTGCACAAGAATGGGAAAGCATGACCTACTCACTGCTGTATAACGGTTATAGTCAATCGCGCCATCTTGTACTTAAGGTTTCAGATAATGGAACGAAATGGGAGGAAGAAAGAGGTCTCGCCTCTATGCAGAAGACTGTGATCTCGTTTAAAATAAACAAAGCCAAGGCCTCGAAAATAAAGATTCAGGCGCAAGGTGTTGCTTGGGCGAAGCAAACTGGGTTATCGCAAGCAATTCCCCTCGATGGTAAAGAACACGAAGTTGAAGTTCGCGACGAAATGGTTTCGCTCGAAGGGTTTTATACAAGCCTAACAATGGACAATGCGGGTATTGAGGAAATATTCCCCGAAGCAACCGAAACCATTAAACAGCTTTCACTTCGCAACAACGAGATAAAAGCTTTTGAACCTGGGAGCTACCACAACCTCGAAGTTTTAGATCTGGCGTACAACAATATAAACTACCTAAATGCAGCAGCCAATAGCAAGCTACATACATTAAATATTACAGGCAATAAGTTTACATCTTTTGAAATGGGAAAATTAGCGGATATGATGCCAAAACCCAATGCAAACTTTGGTAAACTGTATGTTCGCGAAAAGAGCGATAACCCACGTGCAGAAAAAATACGTATGTTTGTTGGTGATATAAATCGCTTAACTGCAAAAAATTGGCGAGTTTACATTCTTGACCCACAAACAGGTAAACCTGCAGGGAACTACAAAGGCGAAACACAAGCTATCGACGACATAAATAAGGCAAATGTTAAACCACGTGTATACCCTGTACCAGCACAGGATAAACTAAATATAGAGAACCTACCAATGGGTAGTGCTGTTGAATTGTTTACCCTTACAGGGAACTTAGTTATAAGTACTGTTACTGATGCGAATCACATCGAAATTGACGTAACGAATTTACCTCAAGGGCAGTATATTCTTCGCAGTGGTAACTTCGTTGAAAAGGTAGTTATTACAAAGTAATACTACCCCCCCTAAAAGAGCGAAGCACCACTGAACCCTATTTGGGGAACGTGGTGCTTTTTTATTTGGGAATATTACTTTTGCCAAAGGCATAACTTATTCGACACTGTTTGTTGAGCAACGAAATTCCTAACTTTGCCACCATGACAGAAAAGCAAAATTCACCAGAACAGGACAAAAAACTGCAGCATGGTACACAGTTACTAAAGATAGTTGCTGCACACAAAACATACAAAAGCTTTGCTAAGGAAGTTGCATCGCTAAAACCAACTGAGGCATTGCTAATAACTGGTGCAATAGCATCACTTCCGAGTATATTATTTTCGCTACTTTCGCAACAAACAAATTTATTACTTATAGCCGAAGATGAGGATGCCGCAGGGTATTTGCACAGCGACCTAGCTTGCTTTATTCCGCGCAAGCAGTTATTCTTCTTTCCCTCAGCCTACCGCCGTAGTATAAAATATGGGCACCGCGACGAAGCTTTTGAAGTAATGAGAACTGAATTACTATCTTCAGTTGCCGAAGGGGAAACACCGATTGTGGTTACATACCCCGAAGCCCTTATGGAAAAGTTACCCCTAGAAAAACAAATCGAGAATAAACTATACAAAGTAAACAAAGGGAATGATCTCGATTTTACTACGTTCCGAACATTTCTTGATGAGAACGATTTTAACGAAGTTGATTACGTTTACAACCCTGGGGAAGTAGCCTTTAGAGGAAGTATTATAGATATATTTCCCTTCAATAGCGAACGCCCCTATCGATTCGATTTGTTCGATAACGAAGTTGAAAGTATTCGTACATTCGATATAGCCAACCAACTTTCACTGAACGAAATAAGCAATGTTGTGCTTGCCCCCAATATTAATAAGGTAAATGGAGAGGGCGGGACCTCGTTACTCGAAACTTTACCCCACCAGTATGCAGTAATAGCAACCGACTTGGATTCAACGGTTGCGACCCTAAAAAAGATGACTGAAATGGAACCTATAATTGTTAAAGGAGAAGGGTTCCAAAGCAAAGAAGAAATGCACAAACTATTACTTTCGAGTGAAAAGCTAATAGCATCATTACTCAATCGTAGGCTTATTCTTCTGCATAGCTCGGCACAACTTGTTGCAAAAAGAACCATTGCACTGAGTTCATCGCCTCAGCCTCTATTTCAAAAAAACTTCGATCTGTTTGTTGATTATCTAAAAAAAGCAACCGAAGAAGGGCTGAAATGCTATTTCCTTAGCGAAAGCGAACAACAAACCGAACGTTTAAAAGATATTGTTGCAGCCAGAAAAGCACAAAACTGGATGCCTAAACCTATTGCAATAACGTTGCATGAAGGTTTTAGCAACAATAACTTCGGGATAGCTGTTATTACCGACCACCAACTTTTTGAACGGTTTCATAAATACCGACTTAGTGGGAGACGAATAAAAAATAGTGCAGCCACAGTAACACTGAAAGAGCTTAAAAGTTTTAGCCCTGGCGACTACTTAGTACACTACGACCATGGTATTGGTCAGTTTGCTGGGCTATTTAAAACAAATATAGGCGACGTAGTTCAAGAAGTCGTAAAACTTACATACCAAGGAGGAGATTATATATACGTGAACCTCCATAGCTTACACAAGCTTTCGAAATACCGCTCAAAAGAAGATGAAGCACCTCAATTAAGTAAGTTAGGAACTGGCGCATGGGAAAGACTAAAAGAGCGAACAAAGAAAAAAGTTAAGGACATTGCGCGCGACCTTATAAAACTATATGCAGACAGGAAGGATAGCGAAGGATTTGCCTTTAGCAGTGATAGCTACCTACAGCACGAGCTAGAAGCATCGTTTATTTACGAGGAAACTCCCGACCAACTTACTGCAATGGAAGCGGTAAAAAAAGATATGGAAGGTAAGCATCCTATGGATAGGCTTATTTGTGGCGATGTTGGTTTTGGGAAAACTGAAGTGGCTATTCGAGCTGCTTTTAAAGCAGTCGCCGATAATAAACAAGTTGCCGTGCTTGTGCCCACTACCTTATTGGCATACCAGCATTACAACACATTTTCGAAACGACTAAAGGACTTCCCCGTACGAATTGAATACCTATCGCGAGCACACAAAGCCGGTAAAACAAAGGAAATCCTAGCCAACCTCACAAATGGTAAAATAGATATCATTATAGGCACCCACCGCCTTGTTGGAAAAGATGTTGTATTTAAAGATTTGGGACTCCTAATAATTGATGAAGAACAAAAATTTGGCGTTGCCGTAAAGGAAAAGTTGCGCAAACTACAAGTAAATGTGGATACACTAACTATGAGTGCAACACCAATACCACGAACCCTTCAGTTTTCGCTGATGGGGACTCGCGATCTTAGCAATATTCTTACCTCACCACGAAACAGACAACCTATACAAACCGAACTCATCCGCTTTTCGAACGATGTAATACAAAATGCCATTGAATACGAACTAAGCAGAAATGGGCAAGTTTATTTCGTGCATAACCGTATTGGTGACATCGAAGAGGTAGCTCAAAAACTACAACAAATTGTTCCCAAAGCTCGAATTGCCGTTGGTCATGGAAGAATGAACCCTTCGGAATTGGAGGAACTTATGTTCGACTTTTCACAAGGAGAATACGACGTACTTCTTTCGACTACAATTATTGAAAACGGAATTGATGTTAGCAATGCTAATACTATATTTATTGATGAAGCCTACCGATATGGACTTAGCGACTTACATCAGCTTAGGGGACGAGTAGGACGTAGCAACAAAAAAGCATTCTGCTACCTTATAACACCAGCCCTCGATACTCTTTCCGATACAGCTCGCCGACGACTTAGAACACTCGAAACCTTTAGTGAATTAGGTAGTGGAATGCGAATTGCACTCCAAGACCTCGATATTCGTGGGGCAGGCAACGTTTTCGGAAGAGAGCAAAGTGGCTTTATTGCCGATTTAGGATTCGACACTTACCATAGGGTTTTTGACGAAGCTGTTCGTGAAGTAAAGCGAGAAGAGTTCTCGACATTATTCAACGAAGAGGTCAAGACTCTTAACAATGATGTAGATACTCTTTTCGAAAGTGATTTACTGCTTGCCTTTCCATCGAACTATGTTCCAGGTGACGCTGAAAGAATTGAACTTTACCGCGAACTTGATAACATAAAAGACCCACGAGAACTATTCAATTTCCGTAAACGTATGGAGGATCGCTTTGGAAAGATTCCCCCCGAAGGCGAAGGCTTAATAGAAGTTCCGCGCCTAAGAAGCTTAGGAAGCGAAATGAGAATCCCAAAAATATCGATTCGCCGAGGGGAGTTAAGGTTATTCTTACCAAAAAATAATCACGATAGCTTTTACAAAGGTGAGTACTTTAGCAAGCTTATCAGCTTTGCCTCGATACACTCAGAAAGTAGCCACTTTGAAGAGAGTAAAGTGGGGGGAAGAATTATTCGTTTTGAAAAGATTAATAATGTAAGTAAAGCCATTCAAATACTTGAGCGTGTAATGCAATGGAACGCATCGGTTTAAACTTCGTGGATACTACTGAAGGTCTATAATCGAACGCCGAGAATAAATTTCTTCTCTTGGGAAGGAACTATAATTCGAAATTATTACTGTCCGATAAAAGCTTTTCGGAGGAGGAATTGAGTAGGAGGTAAATGCCTTTTGTGATTAGCATTTGCCTCCCACTCGATCGACGTTTTATGTAACGTCTTGATGGTTATTTAAGGTTATTATTCATTTCCGATAGTCGTAGAATCCACGTGCAGTTTTACGACCGAGTAAACCTGCTCGAACCATTTTGCGAAGTAGTGTATGGGGGCGGTACTTGGGGTCGCCATATTCGTTAAATAATACTTCCATAATAGCAAGGCATACGTCAAGACCAATAAAATCGGCAAGTTCAAGTGGTCCCATAGGGTGGTTTGCTCCTAACTTCATTGCCGTATCGATAGCTTCGATGGATGCAACACCATCAGCATAGGTACCTATCGCCTCATTAATCATAGGAACAAGCATACGGTTAACAACAAAGCCAGGGGCTTCTTCTACTTTAACTGGTGTTTTGCTAAGGTCAAGGCAGAACTGCATAACTGTATCTACTACACTATTTTCAGTTTTTGCGCCTGCAATAACTTCAACCAATTTCATTGCAGGTACAGGGTTAAAAAAGTGCATGCCAATAACCTTTTCAGGTCGTTCGGTAGCACTTGCCAAATCGGTAATACTTAGACTCGAAGTATTTGTAGCAAAAATAGCTTCCGTTTTTACGATTCCATCGAGGTTGCGAAGTGTTTCCTTTTTTACTTCAATATCTTCAGAAAGAGCTTCAATAACAATATCGACATTAGCGACATCGGCAAAATCCTGTGTGACAATAATGTTTTGCAAATAACCTTTGGCAGCACTATCGTCCATTTTTCCTTTTTCAACAAGCTTAGCAAAGGCTTTTTCGATTCTTTTCATGGATCGATCGAGCGATTCCTTGCTACGCCCCTTCATAATTACAGGCATTCCATGTTGTGCAATGCATTGTACAATACCAGCACCCATAGTGCCATTACCAATAACTGCTATTTTCATGATATTATAACGTAGTTAGAATTATTATTATGTAAAAAATGTGTTCGTTCAAAAGTTTGGCTTTTCCTTTGCTAGGAATGCTCGTATCCCCTCGGTGTGTTGAGGCGAAGAAAAGCACTGTGCAAATAGATTGCATTCGATTTCGATGCCCGAGCTTTGCACCGTTTGTAAGCCTTGCTTAATAGCTTGTTTTGAAAGTGCCACTGCATTAGGCGACTGACGAGCTATAAGCGAGGCTAGTTTTTCCACTTCGGGAATAAGTTCGTTGCGAGGAACTACTTTATTAACAAGCCCTATGCGTAGGGCTTCGTTAGCATCGATTATTTTACCCGAAAATATCAGTTCGCTTGCATAGCTAGTCCCAATAAGTCGGGGCAAGCGTTGTGTGCCACTAAAACCAGGAATTAACCCTAATGATACTTCTGGCTGACCAAATCTTGCTTGGTCAGAAGCGTAGCGAATATCGCATGCGAGCGAAAGCTCACAGCCCCCACCTAGGCAATAACCGTTTATGGCAGCAATTACGGGAATAGGTAATGCTTCTATAGCTTGGTATAACCTTGCTCCTTTTTGGCTAAATGCGAGGGCTTGCTGTGGTGAAAAGTGTTGCATTTCGGCAATATCGGCACCTGCTGCGAAAGCTTTTCCCTCGCCTGTAATTACCATTAAACGAATATCGTCATTAAATTGTAACTCAGTTATAGTCTCACTTAGCTCGTTAAGGAGGCTACTATTTAATGCATTTAATGCATTGGGTCTATTAAGTGTTACCCATGCAATTTGTTGCCTAATGCTTAGCGTTATGTTTTGGAAAGCGGTTTTCATAACAACAACCAATCAGTAACAAAATGTTGCCTATAAAGAAAAATGAGATTAACGATTGCATGCCTTCTGTTATCTTAGAAAAGACCTGCAATTATCATCGGATTGAAAAGATTGTTCAATAGGGGGCTGAGCATTCCCTCTAAACAATAAAAAAGAGTTGTTTGTTTAGAGGGGAAATTCCTCAAAGAACAAACAACTCTCCACGAACGTTATTTATGCTTTATGTTTATTCTGTAAAGCGATAATTTTTTCGGTAAGGATTGGTAAAATCTTATGGAGGTCGCCAACAATACCTACATCGGCCACTTGGAATATTGGAGCGAATTTATCCTTATTTATTGCAATAATAAAGTCGGATTCCTCCATACCCGCAAGGTGCTGAATAGCACCCGAAATACCACATGCCATATAAAGGTCGGGGCGAACAGTTTTACCTGTTTGACCAACTTGGCGTTCGTGTGGCATTTTGCCTGCATCAACCATAGCGCGTGAGGACGAAACTTCAGCATTCATTACACCTGCGAGTGCACGAAGTTTATCGAAGCCATCACCCGTTCCAACACCACGACCCCCAGAAATAAGCACATTTGCCTCGGTAATATCTACAAGCGATTTTGTTTCGAGTTCGCGTTTAACTAATTTTACTCGGAACTTGGAGCTATCAAAAGGCACTTCTACAGGAATAACTTCACCTTTGCGCGAAGAGTCGCTTTCCTTGCGACGCATTACTCCAGGCCGTACCGTACTCATTTGTGGACGATGTTGTTTACAAATAATGGTTGCCATAAGGTTACCACCAAACGCAGGACGGGTCATAAGTAGGTTGCGGTCTTCATCAATATCGAGCGAAGTACAATCGGCCGTAAGACCAGTAAGCAAACGTGCCGAAAGACGAGGTCCAAGATCGCGTCCAATTGTTGTTGCACCTATTAAAACAATTTCGGGTTTATCGGTATTGATAATGTGCGAAATTGCTTGAGTGTAAGGCTCAGTAAGGTAATCCTTAAGGTATTCATTATCTACAACAAGCACACGGTCGGCACCAGCAGCAATAAGGTCGTTCGCCAAATTTCCAACTTGGTAGCCTAATAGTATGGCTGTAACCTTTTCGTTAATGGACTGAGCTAGCTCGGTTGCTTTACCGATTAATTCGAACGCAACATTCTGAATTACGCCTCCACGTTGTTCGGCGAATACATATATTCCTTTATATTGATTCTTATCCATGTTCTTTTCAGATGATGAATTTTTCCTTAAGTTTTTCGAGGATTAGATCGGCAGCTTCTTCGGGCGTAAGTTCGTCGTGTAAGGTTCCCATAGCTTTAGCCCCCTTAGTAAACGATCGCTTTACATTTGTAGGCGACCCTTTTAGCCCGAGGCGTTCAGCATCAACGGGGAAGCTGTCGGCATCGAGGGTAACAATTTCCTTGTCGTAAGCTGTCATAATATCAGCAACGTTCATATAACGTGGGTTATAAGCCGATGCTAGGAAGGTAAGCATACAGGGGAGTTCTACCTCCACAACTTCATGCCCCTCCTCAATATTCCGTTTTACAACGAGTTTTTTCTGACCATCGAAGTCGACGTTTTCAACGTATGTTACTTGTGGCAAATCGAGTTGTTCAGCAATTTGGGGACCCACTTGAGCGGTATCGCCATCAATTGCTTGGCGACCAGCAAGTATAAGGTCGTAATCCATTGAACGAAGTGCTTGCGAAAGGGTATAGCTTGTAGCAAGGGTATCGGCGCCACCAAAGCGACGGTCGCTAATAAGTATAGCTTTATCTACACCCATTGCAAACGCTTCGCGAAGTATAGCTTGGGCTTGTTGTGGTCCCATCGTAATAGCCGTTACATCGGCTCCATATTTATCCTTAAGTAGTAGTGCTTGTTCAAGAGCTCCCTTATCGTCGGGGTTCATAATGCTGGGCACACCATCGCGGATAAGTGTTCCCTTAACGGGATCCAGCTTAATTTCGGTAGTATCGGGTACTTGCTTAATGCAAACGAAAATTTTCAACATATCGTTATTCCAGTAGTTCCTTATTATTTAAAGAGTTTAGCTGCGATCACCATACGTTGTACTTCGCTGGTGCCCTCATATATTTCAGTAATTTTTGCATCGCGCATCATTCTTTCAACGGGGTATTCACGAGTATATCCGTAACCTCCATGGTACTGAACGGCTTTAGTGGTAACAAACATGGCCGTTTCTGCTGCAAAAAGCTTCGCTTCGGCAGCTTCGAACGAATAAGGTAATCCATTATCCTTAAGGTAAGCTGCTTGGCGAACAAGCAAACGAGCACAATCTACACGAACCTGCATATCGGCCATTTGGAACTGTGTATTTTGGAACTTCGAAAGGCTTTTCCCGAACTGTTTACGTTCCTTAGTGTACTTAACTGTTTCGTCCATTGCTCCACGAGCAATACCTAGTGCTTGCGATGCAATCCCAATACGACCACCATCGAGGGTCTTCATAGCTACTTTAAAGCCTTGACCAACACGCCCTAGAAGGTTTTCCTTTGGAACAATACAATTTTCCATGATGAGTTCGCAAGTGGCAGAACCACGAATACCAAGCTTAAGTTCCTTTTTACCCACACTAAAGCCTGGGAAATCCTTTTCTACAATAAAGGCCGAAATACCTTTATTGCCTTGGCTTTTGTCTGTCATGGCAAAAATGATGTATACGTGGGCATATTCAGCATTGGTAATAAAGATTTTGTTACCATTAAGAACGTAATGATCGTCCTCCTCAACGGCAAAAGTTTGTTGAGCCGAAGCATCGGTACCTGCATTAGGTTCGGTTAGCCCAAAAGCACCAATCCACTCACCGCTAGCAAGTTTGGGCAGGTATTTCATTTTTTGTTCTTCGGTACCAAATTCGAGAATAGGCGAACAGCATAGCGAGGTATGAGCCGAAACCACAACGCCCGTAGTAGCACATACGCGACTAAGTTCTTCTACGCACATTGTGTAGATTTGGTTTGTTGCACCAGCCCCACCATATTGTTTGGGAATAGGTATGCCCATAATACCGAGCTTTGCCATTTTTTGCACGGTTTCGATAGGGAAGCGCTCTTGTTCATCAATTTCAGCCGCTAATGGCTTTACTTCCTTTTCCGCAAACTCTTGAATCATTTGGAGAAAAAGAAGCTCTTGAGGAGTGTGGGAAAAATCCATGTTAAGTCCTTCTTATCTTTTTATGTTTCTGTCTATAAAAGCTATATATTAAAGTCCCCTCGAGGCAATTATTGCTTCATTGGGATACAATCCTCTGCAAAGGTAAGAAAAGCTTCGGTAGAAGACACTATTTCATCGCGAGTAAACTCGGGATTTATTTCTGTGACTACCAAACCTTTTCCCTTACACACCTCAATAACGCACATTTCTGTAACAATT
>JASBZJ010000038.1 GCA_029983495.1 Porphyromonas sp. | reverse complement strand
AGAGTTTTGACATACCGCCTCTTCTATTTTGCAGTATATAAAAAAGCAATTCTTTACCCTTTGTTTATTTCAGCTCTGGAGTAACTATCACTAATATGATACCCAATAAGCAGATTATGGAACAAATACAATATTTCAAACTGAGTAGTAGCCTAGCACTAGGTATAGAATATACCCAACGAGGAAATATTTTATCGCTAGTTGAACTGTTTGATAAAAATCATCGCTCTATAGAACCTGATACCGAATTGTATACAGCAATGAACAGATTTGCAACTAGCGCAAATGAACTTATTCTCCATATGGGAAGTAGGTTTCAACAATCAGTTTGGCTTGCTACTTGCCAAGTTCCTTTTGCAACAACTGCTAGTTATAAACAAATAGCAGTCGCTATAGGAAAGCCTAATGCATATCGAGCTGTGGCAAATGCTCTTCATGCTAATCCATTTGCTCCATTTATTCCCTGTCATCGTATTGTTCATTCCTCTGGAATAACCGATGGCTACGCATTTGGAAATAAGGTCAAGAAAATGCTCCTTGAATGGGAGATGCATTACAACGCCAAAGAGCACTATCATATTATAAAGGGAGGCTCTTTGTAATGGATTTTTACTACCCTAATTAGTATTGGGGTATTTTATTGTTTGCTTAAGTATTTGCAGGTAAAACACTCCGAATAAAACCAGCTACATACCTTATATAAGAGGCATCATAAAACCATTGAAAAGGAACTTTCAATAGACAAACCAAAAATGTTGCCCCCGAACAATATGTTCATTTAGCCCCAACGCACACTAAGTTTTATTCCTAGTATCACAAGGGACACAATATTCTATACCGTTTTAATCAAGAATAATAAAGTGTTTGAGCCTTGCCGTTCCCGTTGATTCGATATCGTTATAGCTTCCCTCCCAGTTTTTTGTTCCTCTATCGAGAAATACAATATGCTCTCCTATATTTTCAACCGAATTCATATCGTGCGTATTAATAACGGTTGTAATTCCAAGTTCATGAGTTATATCTGCAATAAGCATGTCAATTACTTCTCCTGTTTGAGGATCCAACCCACTATTAGGTTCATCGCAAAAAAGGTACTTTGGTTCGTTCACAATTGCTCGTGCAATGGCGCAACGTTTCATCATACCTCCACTAATTTCTGAGGGGAATTTGTTCGCAGCCTTTTCGAGTCCTACCTTTTTAAGTAACGCCATGGCTTTATCGGTGCGATCCCGTGATGTTAAACTCGAAAACATATCGAGGGGAAATACAACGTTGCCCAAAACGGTAAGGTCATCAAAAAGAGCTGAACCTTGAAAAAGAACTCCCATTTTAAGACGTATTTGCTTCAACTCATCATTATCGAGGGTACATATATCCGTTCCATCAAAAAGTATTTGCCCACTAGTAGGCTCAATCATGCCAATAAGGCACTTTAAAAGGACTGTTTTGCCTGCACCACTTTGTCCAATAATAAGGTTTGTTTTACCCGTATGGAAAGTAAGGCTAAGGTTGTTTAGGACACGCTTATCCTCGAACTGTTTATTAAGGTCAATTACTTCAATCATGGCGTATTAAATAGAAAAGAAAAATCTTAAATGAGCAGTAAGTTTGTTAGCAATACATCGGCTAAAAGAATCAACACACTGCTAGTAACAACAGCATTAGTACTAGCCTTACCTACCGATAAAGCTCCCCCCCTTACGGTATAACCAAAATAACTTGAACCTGATGTTATTATAAAAGCATAAACGGCACTTTTAATAAGCGAGTAATAAACATTATAAGGTTTAAAGAATAGTTGCATACCGTACTCAAGGTCGCTAGTTGTCATATCAGGTATTACAAGTGTAGCCAAAAAGGCCCCAACAATTGAGATACACATGCTAAGAACCGAAAGAACGGGAATAAAAAGCAACAGACCAACTATTTTGGGTAGGATTAGGAAATTGGCACTGTTAATACCCATTACTTCCAAAGCATCAATTTGCTCGGTTACTCGCATTGTTCCTAGTTCAGAAGCAATACTCGATCCAATTTTACCAGCAAGGATAAGGCACATAATAGAGGACGAAAACTCGAGGAGGACTATTTCGCGTGTAGCATAACCTATTGTAAAACGAGGTATTAGTGGGTTGCTCATGTTTATTGCCAATTGGATGGTAATAACCGTTCCCATAAAAAAGGAAATTATAAGCACAATCCAAATAGAGTTTACCCCTAGAAGCATAATTTCGTCAATTAATCGGCGAAAAAACATCGACCAACGCTGAGGTTTTGTAAAAACACGTCGCATAAGCAAAGAATACTCACCTATATTTCTGAGCATTCTACCATATACTTCCTTTTGCTGGCGTATCATTTGCTGTTGCCGAACCTTTTGCAACATTCGCTTTTGTCGCGAAGCTAGTCGTCGGTCTTCTGTATTTTATCTCTTTACTGGCATAGTAATATATTATTGTTGGGCATTGCTATCTTTTAATGCATTTGAGGCATTCCATCCTTGGGCTACAAGCTCTATCGAACTATCACTTTTGGTAATTAACCTATTGCCCTCGCTCCTATCGGTAACTTTTCCAATAATATGAAGGTCGGGCACCTGGCTAATTTGATCGAATTTTTCGAGCGGAACAGTCATTAATAACTCATAATCTTCCCCCCCATTCATCGCAAATGTAAGAAAATCCATATTCATATCCTCAGCCAATGAAATCGTTTCGTGGTCAATGGGGATACGTTCTTCATAAATGGCCATTCCTACGTTACTTTGTTTTGCTATATGTAATAATTCGCTCGATAAACCATCTGAAACATCAATCATCGATGATGGTTTAATCCCCACCTTTTCAAGTTGTGCAACAATATCTGCACGTGGTTCAGGCTTTAATTGGCGTTCAATTATATACTCACGCCCTTCGAATTTTGGTTCGAAATAAGGGTTCTGGTTTTCAAGGAAAACCTTCTTTTCGCGTTCTAGCAACAACAACCCGGCATATGCAGCACCTAAATTTCCCGAAACACATATAAGGTCGTTTACATTTGCTTTATTTCGGTAACAAACTTTTTCCTTTGTTGCCGTTCCTAATGCTGTTACACTAATAGTAAGACCATTCAGCGAGGCTGATGTATCGCCTCCAACAAGGTCAACTTTGTAATTTTCGCAAGCAAGGTAAATACCTTGATACAACTCCTCAATTTGCTCAACGCTAAACTTTGCCGATACTCCTAACGAAACTGTTACCTGTGTAGGTGTACCATTCATGGCATAAATATCGGAAAGGTTTACTGCAATTGCCTTATAACCTAAATGTTTAATAGGAACATACATGAGGTCGAAATGAACTCCTTCGAGCAAGAGGTCAGTTGTGATCAACTGAACAACACCAGCATTGGGGAGTTCAATAACTGCGGCATCGTCGCCTATACCTTTTAATGTTGAACTATGTTTTGGTGTATAGTTTTTAGTAAGTTGGTCTATGAGAGCGAATTCTCCAAAATCGGATAGGGGAGTTGGCATAAAAAGCTTGTTATTAATTGTAACGATTAGGGTTTACTATTCAAGTCTTGTTCGAAACTACTAATTTTTTGTTCGATAAAGTTACAAAACTTCTCACCACTACCCCCTAAAAAATCAATGACTATTGGAATATAGAACAATACATTTTGTATAAGCGGTGAAATGGCACTAGACATATGTTTTAACTTTTCAGCATCTTTCTGCGTAGTGATAAACTGAACAGAAAGGTTCTTCGATTGAAATTTTGTAACTAAGCTCTCGAGGTATTTTAAATCCGTTTTTTTGTAGTTATGGTGATCGGGATAAGTACAATACTCCTTTACATATGAAGGGTATGCCTTATCGATAGCGTCAAAAAAAGGTTGAACATCGGCAATACCAGCAAATGCAATAATAACAGTTGATTTACTAACACAAAAAGGAGCATTTGTGAACAAAGCCTTTGGCACGCCATAATATATTGCCGAAAAAAAGCACTTTTGATTTTCAAAAAGGTGAAGTTTACGAGCATAAAGTTTAAGCTCGATTGGCGATATGGATAGGGGTGTTTTCGTTACAACCACACAATCCACATTAGTTACGGCCGAAAGGTTTTCGCGTAAGTTTCCCCATGGTAGAAGTTTATCACTAAAATAGGGAGTATGAAAAGCCGTTAATAATATTCGGACATGCGGAATAACCTTTCGATGTTGCAGACCATCGTCCATAATTATAACCTCGGGTCTTTCGCTAATGGGTAACTCTTCTAAAAAGGTAAGTGCACGCTTTCGATTTCCATCAACTACCAATGTAATATTGGGGCAATTTGTTAGTATTTGTCGTGGTTCATCTCCAATTTCCTTTGCTGTAGAATTTTTAGTAGCAACAATCATTCCGTGAGTTGTACGTTTATACCCTCGACTAACTACAGCAACACGATAACTATCTGAAAGTTTTTTTATCAAGAATTCGACCATAGGGGTTTTACCTGTTCCACCTACGGCTATGTTTCCAACACAAATAGTTGGTATTTTGGGCATGTACGAGGTTATGTAACCCTTACTAAACAAAAAATTCCGAACCGCTACTCCCCTACCATATAAAAAGGCAAAGGGAGCAAGGATCGGACTACGTTTTTGTTTTTCTAGCATAACCTAGGTCATAGGTAATGTACAGCGAAACTAAAGTACAACCTCGAAGGGCAAAATCGCTTGAAAGCCTTGTAACGAACGGAGTTCACGCGATTCAAGTATAGCGTTTATCTCATCGGCAGTGAGAATTTGTTGCAGTAACGAGCGTCCAAAACTATGCATAAATAAGCTGTAAAATTCGCTCATTTCGTATCGTTCACGATTGCGATAATCAACTTTATAATTCGAAACATTAGCCAGCGAAGCCGCTTTTTCGATAGCAGCATCAAGGCCTCCAAGTTCATCAACCAAATGAATGCTTAAGGCTTGCTCGCCAGTCCAAACGCGTCCTTGAGCAATGCTATCAACCGATTGTTTTGTCATTCCACGGCCATCCGCTACACGAGTAATAAAGGTATTGTAGCCTCGTTCAATATATTGTTGCATCAGTAGCTTTTCATCGTCGGTCATAGGGCGAATTATAGAAGAGAGGGCATCGGCATATTTGTGTGTTTTTACAACATCTTGCTTTAGCTCAAGCTTATCTGCTGCACCTGATAAGTTAGGAAACATTCCATATATACCAATCGACCCTGTAATAGTTACAGATTCAGCAAAAATATAACTACCTGCACAACTAATATAGTACCCTCCACTAGCAGCATAATCGCCCATCGATATTACTATTGGTTTGCGACTTTTGGTATACATAACAGCATCCCAAATCTGTTCCGACACAAATGCACTACCACCAGGTGAATTTACACGAAGTACAACAGCAGCTACATCATCGTTATTCGCTTGGTCGATAAGCTCGTTAGCAAGCTTTTCTGTTATAGATGACGACGAGAATGGCGAGGGCGATGAGGCTACTGAACTATTAATTACCCCTTCGGCATAACAAACTACAATCTTTTCGTTGCTCGATGATTTTTTTAAACGGGGGGGAGTACGTAATAACTCTCTAGGAGTAACAAAGTTAATATCATCGTCGTAGCTCAAATCCAATTTATCGTGCATATGTTGCATTACCTCCCGTTCGTACAATAAATTATCAACAAGCGCAAGTTGTTTATACTGTTGAGGGTCGAACATCGCAGGACCACGATTTACAATGCTATCGATACTACTGGATGCAATGTGGCGACTTGCACTAATTTTACTCCGCATTTCGTTCCATAGCCCTTGCATGTACGATTGTATCTGCTCCTTATTAGCCTCGCTATATCCGTCAAGTAAATAAGGTTCAACCGCACTTTTATAGGTACCCACCTTAAAAATCATCATATCAACACCAAACTTTTTTAGTGTATTCCTATAAAAGAGCGAACTCGATGCTAACCCCTTTAATTCAAGCATTCCCTGAGGATTAATAAATACACTATCGGCAACTGAGGAAAGATAATAACCTGGCTGTGAGTATTGATCGGCATACGCCATAACCCATTTTCCAGAGTTCTTCGAAAAGTCAGCTAATGCCTCACGAACAACTTTGAGTGAAGCCATACCTGCCATAGGTAAGGGGCTATTAATATAAATGCCCTGAATGTTGTCATTATCCTTTGCACGCTTTATTGCTTGCACCAAATCGGTTAAGGTAATGGAGGCATTGTTGTTATCGTAAAACGAAAAGCCATATGTATTCGTTTTTTCAGGTATCGAAGTCAATTCAATTTTTAGTACACTGTTTGATGGTATCGAAACCGATTTTTCGGCAGTACTAGCAAAAAATGAGGCCATAATACCAAAGAAAACAAATAAAGCAATACACTGAAGTATAATTGTACCTAGTACAAAAGCTAAAAGTGCAGCGGCAAAAGTTGACCAAAAGTTTTTCATTACTCGCAGATATCTTTGAAATATGTTCTACTAATTCAATGGGAACTGTGCGTACCCTTGTAGTGTATGGTTAAAACCATTATACCACACTTACAAAGGTAACAAAAAAATGTACCCTTGCTTTACCGATGCCTATATAGGCTATGCTTCAAATACAACCAAACTAAACGAAGGTTAGCACTAAAATGTATTACTGGGCTATAGGTACAAAGAACAAGAAAAAAAGTAACAATGCTATTATATAACCAATAAACAAAACACAAGTTACCGACGGTTCAATTCCGCTTTAATTGATTCCTTTTCGAGTTTGGCTAAATTGCGATAAACACGATTCAACCGAAATCGCTGAAATAACTCGTAAATAGCGTTACTGTACTTACCATAAGGGAAAACTTTCGAAACATTGTACCCTCCTCTGCTTAAAGCAAAAGTAAGCACATCCGAAAGCCCATAATTTTGGACAAACGATACACGTTCATCATCGGGTTCAATACCTTTCTGCGCCATCGCTTCGGTTAGCAAACAACAAATACGATTGTTATGGGTATAAGCACATAATGCAAGGTGTTCGATCTTTTCGAAAACTAAATTAGCAACGTCAACAAACTGTTTCTCCAATAACTTTTTATCGTGTAAAGGTTTCGTGGGCATCCCATAGCCATTTTTAAGGGCATAATTTCGATCCTCTTCATTTGCCAAGCCTTCCGACAGCATAATTCCAGCATAAAAATCCTCAGTTTCCGCCAAATTTGCCAAAGCCTCAACACGCTGTTTTACGTCAGTTCTGTTTACATCAATACCAGCAAATACTATTGGTTTATGCCTATTAAACAAAAGCATAACCTCGGTGGTGTACTCGTCTACAACAGTTTGGCATAAATAATTATCGACCTCAATAACAACAGGTAAATCGAGGTCGTAGGCCAACCGGCACAACGAAACAAATCTACTATGAAACCGTTCAACCTCTTCTTGCTCATCTTCGTTCAAAGCATCGGGGGTTCGTGCATACTTAATAAAAGTTTTATCGTCAATAAGCAGACGTGTTTTAAGCATCACAAAAGGAATAAGGTTGCGATGTTCGGCAGCAAATTGAAAGCTTTGCGAAGTTTCGCCATAAGCCTCAACAATATCAGTTTCGCCATTTGCCCCAGTTCGCACTAAACTAGGTATAACGGTAACATTTCTATCCTTAAGCCAGCCCATTTGAGTTAAGCTATCATCGAGGTTCTCATCGCCAAGGAAGAAATCAAAGTATGCCGATTCTGATAGGAGTCGGTTTATTGGGGGAACGCCTCGTAAGGTTTTATAAAGTGTTCTGCGTAGGTTTAATTTTCCTTTTGACGAAAGTACGTCTAAAAGGCGTGCTTTTTTACGAAGGTCGCTATTGGTCTCTTCTTCGTAAGCAAAAGCGGTATCATTTACCTTTAATTCCGGTAAGTTATTTTGTTCTTGCGGAGGCTCGCTAACCTGAGCCGAAGAACTCTCAACTTCTTTCATTTTTCAAATATTATTACAAGTTCCCCACTCAACAACAACTCGATAGTTTGCCTAGTGGGGAACTTTTTATTTACCTAATGGTACGCCTTAGTCGTTTTGGCGTTTAGCATCGGCTGTCCAAGTTTCCTTTAGAGCCTTTGTATACCCTATGGTAAGGTGTCCATCTTCAATTTTAATTGCACCTGTTCCGTCTGTACTTATTGCAGCGTGGAAAGTATTCTTATCGTCTTTGTCCGTTTCTATTTTTATACCCTTGATAGCGGGTATATCATCCGAAAAGTAAAAGTCGTGGTTCGAACCAACCTTACTTAGGGTAACCTTGCCATTATTGTTTCTCTTACTAATACCTTTGTTGTTACTGTAAGTAACTTTTCCATGGTAAGTACCTACAAATAGGTCGTGTTCTTGGGGTTCGCCTTGGCAAGCTACAAAGGCCGTTACAGCAAAACCCACAAATGCTAGCTTAATCCCTTGTTTTAATACTGATTTTCCTTTCATATTCTCTGCGTAATTAGTGGTTAAACCTTATTATCTATGCGCAAATATAGAGTAAAAAACGGAAAACTAGCACATCTGCAAAATCATTAAATCTATCCTTAGTTATGGCGAATTCGGAAAAGATCTATGATAATCAGCATATTATCGAGGAAAAACTTTATTGATAAAGCAAGTAATACGACACCAAAAAACTTTCGAAGAATAAAAATTCCCCCCTTACCCAACAACCGTTCTAATGGATCCACGAACTTTAGCATAAGGAATATTGCCAGCACGTTCACAAGAATAGCGAATACCAAATCGATATAAGGGATACCCGAAGATCGCATTGTAAGTAATGCTGTAAACGATGCAGCACCCGCAAATAAGGGAAAAACTAATGGTACAATATTGGTGTTAGCCCCAACTTCGCCTTCGTCCTTAAAAACTTGTATCCCAAAAAGCATTTCAACAGCTAAAACAAAAAGAACTATTGACCCAGCCACAGCAAAGCTATTAATATCTACACCAAAAAAGTTTAGCATCGATTCACCAATAAACAGGAATGCAAGAAGCATTATTAAGGTCCAAAACGAAACCTTTTTTCCATCAATTTTATTGCCCTTATCCTTAAGGCTAAGCACTATAGGTATTGCACCAATAATATCTACCGATACAAATAAAAGCATAGTTGACGACAATGCCTCACGAATGTTAAACGAAGTAATATCACTCCAAATTGAACTAAAGAATTGTTCCATATTTCAAATACGATTTTTATTATCTCTTCAAATGGCTACAAAATAATGTACTAGTATATACTTACGCCAGAAAAACAATTATCATTATCTGCGCTGTAATAATACGTACAAACATACTTAGGGGATAAACAGTTGCATAGCTTACGTTATGGCTATCATCATCAACTTTCCCAACTAGGTATTCCAAAGCCATCGGGTTTGCCATGCTACCACAAAGCATACCGCAGGTGCTACTATACCTCATCTTAAAGAACCGCATGGCCATCCACCCCGTAATTACTACAGGCAATACGGTAATAACTGCGCCAACACCTAACCAAAGCAGTCCATCGCCATGCAGTAATGTTTCGAAAAACTTAGCACCACTCGATAGCCCCAAAGCAGCTAAAAACAACATTAGCCCTAGCTTTTGTATAAGTTGGCTGGCACTGTTGGTTATGTAGGTAGTCATTTTTAATCGAGCTCCAAAAGCCCCAACCAAAATACCTACTATAATAGGGCCACCACCCAAACCTAATTTTATTGGCATACTTATACCTGGCAACAAAAATGGCACACTACCTAATAAACACCCTAGAAAAACCCCAATAAACAGCGATAACATATTTGGAGCATCGAGCATTTTAACTTCGTTACCAATAAGTTGCTCACAAGCATTAACCGAAGCAACATCGCCAACAATACTCATACGGTCGCCAAGCTGAAGGTGCAATTGAGGTGAAGCAAAAAGTTCTATTCCCGAGCGATCGATGCGTGTTACATTCACTCCATATATCGAACGTAGCTTTAAGTCGCCTAGGGTTCTTCCATTTAACTCGCGGTTCGTTATAACCAAGCGTTTCGATATAAGCTCATTATCAATAGCATCCCAATCAATATTCTCGTTGTTCCAATCCTTATCAACACGTTTACCAATAACCACTTCAAGAGCTGGTAAGCAGTCATCGTGCGAAGCAACTAATATACGGTCGCCTTGGTGTAATTCAGTTTTCGAATTGGGTATATGTACCTTACCTTGTTGCCAAATTCGTGAAACTACAAAATGATGATCAATCCGTTTAGCTACATCGGCAATAGTTTTTCCAAAAACGGCAGGGTTAGCTACCTCAAATTCAGTAAACGAAGTAACAGCATGTGCTTTATCGTCGTTGTTTTTGGGGGTACTTTTCCCTTTAATCATTACCGAAAGTATCATCATACCCACAATCATACCTACAACACCAAAAGGATATGCAACAGCAGTAGCTAATGCCATATTCGATTCAATTTCAGCATTATGACCAATAATTCCAACAACCGAACTTTGTGCTGCCGCAAGCATAGGCGTGTTTGTTACAGCCCCCGAAAGAACTCCAATAAGGTCGGTCATCGGCATACCTATGGTATACTTAAATATCACACATAAGGCTAAACCAAGCAATATAACAACCATCGAAAGCAAGTTTTCCTTTATTCCGCCCGACTTTAACGAGGGGAAAAACGATGGTCCAACTTGAACCCCTAAGGCATATAAAAAGAACACCAACCCAAAACTTTGGCAAAAGCTATTCATCATAGGGTCGATCGAAAGCCCAAAGTGAGCGGCCAAGATACCAGTAAAAAACACCCAAGTAACTCCTAAGGAAAAGTTACCCATTGGTATTTTACTTAACAATAAACCAATGCCACAAACAAAGGCCAGCACAATAATTGCCTGTGCCGCTGTATGCGAAATAAAAGTTTCGTTTAAGAAGTGAACAAATTCTTGCATAACACAATTTCCGTGGATACCTCATCTAGTTCGCATAGCTACCTAATTAAAGCAAAAGCCGAAGTAAATCATGCGACTCCACATTACACCAACTTATCTTTTACGAATGAACACTACATTTCCACTACAAAGGTAGCAACATTTTGCCAAACGTAATTGGCAAAACAAACACTATTTTAAGGAGGATGGATTACCTATTATCATCATTGAATAGGGAGTTTCTTTGGCAATTAAGAAACGAAAGGTTGTGCAAGCACTTAAGCATTGCAAAAACTTCGATAGATATGAAATAATGACGCTCGAATGCTTTATCTTTCGACGGTTATTTACAAACATAGAGTTGCAAACAATTGCTTAAAAAAATGAGGGATAAAACAAAAGAGGTACACCTTAGAATAATCAACATTGTACGGAGCAATGTTATTTTACTCACAAGTAAAATAAGGAAGTAACTAAATAACTTTTCCGAGTTTACCCTAAAACTTTAGATTTTACTGATGAGTAAAAAACGAATGATGCTTTTTCGCACAAAAAAGTACTATGGATAACCCTAAAAAATAAAAGCCACTAATGGATACCGATTACTACTAATTTACAACAAAGAACATCAGAAAATCGAACTCAATCTCACCATAAATAAGGCTAGACTAAACCTTCTTATTTAGTTCAATTTGCTAAAATGGGTGAGGTTTACTTTAAAT
>JASBZJ010000037.1 GCA_029983495.1 Porphyromonas sp. | reverse complement strand
AAATACCATTGAACACAAACAACAATAATAACGATGGTAGCAAGGGAATAGGAACTCCTCCCCCCTCCAAGAAAGATAAAACACCGTTCCTTGATGCCTTTGGCGAGGATTTAACAAAAGCGGCTCGCGAAGGTCGTAACGACCCAATGATTGGACGGGATAATGAATTACAACGTGTAATGCATGTTCTTTGTCGCCGTAAAAAAAACAATCCGGTGCTTATAGGGGATCCTGGTGTTGGAAAAAGTGCCATTGTTGAAGGATTAGCCCAGCGCATTGTTGAGAATAGAGTACCCCTAGCACTTATGGATAAACGTATTATCCGCCTCGACACAGCACTTATGGTAGCAGGCACAAAATATCGAGGCGAATTTGAGGAACGTTTAAAAGGGATTATGAAAGAGATAAAATCGAACCCTAACATAATCCTATTTATTGACGAAATACATACAATTGTAGGTACGGGTAGCACCGAAAATTCGCTAGACATGAGCAATATGATTAAACCAGCACTGGCTCGTGGCGAACTTAAATGCATCGGGGCTAGTACACTTTCGGAATATGCGAAAACAATCGAAAAGGATGGAGCTTTGGAACGTAGATTTCAGAAAATTGTTGTTTCGCAAAATACACCTCAGGAAACACTCGAGATTCTTCGTAATGTAAAAACCCAATACGAAAAGTACCATAATGTAGAATATACCGATGATGCTTTAAAAACAGCTGTTGAACTGACTGATAGGTACATAAGCGACCGCTTCTTCCCCGATAAAGCCATCGATGCTATCGACGAAGCAGGTGCTGGTGCTAGCCTAAATAATACTATACCACTCGAAGATTTGGAAAAAATCGAACAGGAGGCAAACTTCTATAAGGAGCAACGTTACGAAGCGGTTAAGGACTTGAATTACGAACTAGCGGCCTCGTGGCGCGATAAAGAACGCGAAGCTCGTTCGCGCCTTACAGCGTTACTTAACGATGCAAAGAATAATAGAACTAAAAGTAAGGTTGATAGCGATGATGTAGCGGCTGTTGTTGCTCGTATTACAGGTGTTCCTCTCGAACGCCTAGCAAAGAGCGAATCCAGCCGTTTGCGGAATCTCGAGCCAGCACTCGCTAAAAACGTTATTGGCCAAGATGAAGCGATTCGAACTGTAGCGAAAGCTATTCAAAGAAATAGGTTAGGTCTTCGCGATGAAAAACGACCTATTGGAAGTTTTCTTTTCCTAGGTCCAACCGGCGTAGGAAAAACTTTCCTCGTAAAGAAACTTACCGAACAACTTTTTGGAGACGAAGATGCTTTAATCCGAATCGACATGAGCGAGTTCAGCGAAAAGTTCACGGTTTCGCGCCTTGTAGGGGCACCTCCTGGATATGTTGGATACGAAGAAGGCGGGCAATTAACCGAAAAAGTTCGTCACCGCCCCTACAGTGTGCTATTACTTGATGAAATTGAAAAAGCTCACCCCGAAGTATTCAATATTTTGTTGCAACTACTCGACGAAGGAGCATTAACAGATAGTTTCGGCCGACGCGTAAACTTTAAGAACACAGTTATTATTATGACTGGGAACATTGGAAGTAGGCGACTTAGCGAGTTTGGGACAAGCATGGGCTTTAAAGCGGAAGATAGCAATCATGCCGAAAATGAAGCCGCAAAAAGCATCATCGAAAAGGAACTAAAAAAAACATTTAGCCCAGAGTTTCTCAATCGTCTCGATGCCGTAGTTCACTTCAATAGTCTTACAAAGCAGAATATTCGTAATATTATCGACAATCAGGTTGCCGACTTAACACAACGTATCGCTCGCCAAGGTTACAATATTATTGTTGACGAAGAAACCCGAAACATACTTGCCGATAAAGGTTACGACCCCCTATATGGCGCACGCCCTGTCGCTCGGACTTTACAAAACGAACTTCAGGATAAAATTACCGACCTTATACTTGATGATAGCATAACCCCTGGTAGTACAATTGCTTTTATCGCAAAGGACGGCAAAATTGCAACTACAGTTTCCTCTAATACACAGCCATTTTCCATTGCTGAGGAAAAAAAAGAAGAAAACATAATACACCAATAGAATCATAAATTGTAAAACTATATTCCCAAACATATTATGACTGATAATAATAAGACTGGAAGAATTGGCGTTACAAGCGAAAATATTTTCCCGATAATAAAAAAGTTTCTCTACAGTGAGCAAGATATATTTCTCCGCGAGCTAGTATCGAACGCTGTTGATGCGTCATCGAAACTTCAAACAATTGCCCACCTAGAAGACGGCATTGGTGATATAAGTGAACTAAAAATTACCATTGATATCAACCCTGATGCTAAAACAATTTCGATCACTGACCAAGGAATTGGTATGACAGCTGATGAAATTGACCGCTACATTAATCAAATAGCTTTTAGCGGTGCAGAGGACTTTATCAAGAAATACGAAAATAGTGGCGCAAGTAACATTATTGGGCATTTTGGATTAGGCTTTTACTCGGCCTTTATGGTTGCCGACAAAGTAGAAATAGATTCGCTATCGTACAAAAAGAATAGCGAAGCCGTTCATTGGGAATGTGATGGAACCCCCCGGTACACACTTACCCCGAGCCAACGAACTGAACGTGGAACTACAATTACCCTACACCTCTCCACCGATAGCCATAAGTATTTACAACGTGCCGAAATACAAACATTACTCGATAAGTATTGCAAGTTTACCCCTATACCCATTATTTTTGGGAAAAAGCAGGAATGGCGTGATGGTAAAATGCAAGATACCGATGAGGACAACCAAGTTAACGACACCCATCCGCTTTGGTTGGAGAACCCAGCCTCGCTAAAAAACGATGACTACACATCCTTTTACCATAAACTATACAACACCCACGAGGATCCTCTCTTTTATATCCATCTAAATGTGGATTATCCATTCACTTTAAAGGGAATATTGTTCTTCCCCAAGATAAAGGAAACCATTGACCCTCAAAAGAACCGCATTCATTTGTACAGTAACCAAGTTTTTGTTACTGACCAAGTAGAAGGCGTTGTACCCGAATGGCTTTACTTACTCGAAGGTGTAATTGATTCGCCCGACATACCACTTAACGTTAGCCGAAGTTACCTGCAACAGGATCACCAGGCACGAAAAATCACTTCGCATATCGGGAAAAAAGTAGCCGATGCCCTTGCCGATCTATTCAAAAACGACCGCAAAGCCTACGAAGAAAAGTGGAGTTCGATTGGGCTATTTGTTCAGTATGGTATGCTTGCCGATGAAAAAGCTTACGAGCGACTTAAACCCGCATTTCTATTACCAACAGAAGACGGTAAGTTGTACACCTATAATGAATTAAAAGCTCTTGTAGGAGCCGAGCAAACCGATAAGGATGGTAATCTGGTACTGCTGTATGCAACAAACCCCAAAGAACAATATGTTGCTATACAACATGCGAAAAAGCAGAACTATGTTGTGTTGCTTATGGATAGCCCTCTAAGCCTTCCATTTATGAACATGCTTGAAGAGAAGGAAGAAAAGCTTCGATTTGCTAGAATTGATAGCGACACACTACAAAACCTAATTCAAAAAGAAACCACTAACGAAAGTTCAAACCTCAGTGAAGATTCCGAGCTTATAGAAGCTATATTTTCTACTACTACGCCCAACCTCGAAGGGGTTATGCTTAACGTAAAAGTGGATAACACCATGACAAGCAATAGCGACCCCTTACAAATTACAAGTAACGAATGGATGCGTAGAATGAAAGAAATGAGTCGCTATCAAGGTGGGGCTAACTTTTATGGAGAATTGCCCGATAGCTATCTGCTAAAAATAAATCCTAACCACAGCCTTATAGAGAAACTTGTAACACAAGCTAAGGATAACATTGGCGAAGAATTCGAAAAATATAGCCAAACCATTATCCAAAATGAACAAGAACGAAATATATTACTAGAAACAATTAAAGATAAACCCGAAGAAGAGCTAACCGAGGAACAAAAGGAACAGCGAAAAGCTATAACAGATACAATCGAAAAAGCAAAACAAGCTCGCAATGAACTTGTATTGAACTTCGTAAAAAAATTACCTTCGGTTGATTATTTGTGGGACTTAGGACTTATTTCTGCAAATCTTCTTCATGGCGAAAGGTTGCAACATTTCCTACACCGTAGCGAAGAAATACTACAACAATTGTAACCTTATGGCTAAGGGAGCCTATGCCAAACTGGCGGAATGCAGGTATAAACTCACCTATACACCTTTTGGCATAGCTTTTGCATTCCTAAATACAGAAAGTAAAAAAACTAACTATTGATACAGCATTAGTATGAAGCTTAAACCATTAGCAGACCGCGTTCTTATTGAACCAGCTAAAGCAGAAGAAAAAAGTGCAGGCGGAATTATTATCCCCGACAGTGCAAAGGAAAAACCCCTTAGAGGAACAGTTATTGCCGTAGGCAAAGGAACCTCGGACGAAAAGATGGAACTCAAGGAAGGCGATGTTGTACTTTACGGGAAGTATGCAGGTACCGAAGTTGAAGTAAACAACGAAAAATATATGATGATGCGCCAAAGTGATGTTTTGGCAGTTATTGAACAATAAGCATTATTGGTAAGGTTACAATTAGGTACAGCCTTTACTCAATAAAAACCACCTTGAACTTAGTTAAAGAAACAAACTATAACTATTGAAAGATTGCAACTAACTATGGCAAAAGAAATAAAATTCGATATCGAGGCTCGCGACCTTTTAAAGAATGGCGTGAACCAACTAGCCGATGCTGTTAAAGTAACACTCGGCCCAAAAGGAAGAAATGTAATTCTCCAAAAAAGTTACGGAGCACCCCAAATTACAAAAGATGGTGTTACTGTAGCGAAAAGTATTGAGCTCGAAGATAACTTCGAAAATATGGGTGCTCAGCTTGTAAAAGAAGTGGCTTCCAAAACAAACGACGATGCTGGCGATGGTACTACTACAGCTACAGTACTAGCCCAAAGCATTATAAACGTTGGCCTTAAAAACGTTACTGCTGGCGCAAACCCTATGGATATTAAAAGGGGTATAGACAAAGCAGTAGAAGCTGTTGTTAAAAACATTGCAACACAAAGCACTGCCGTTGGGGAGGACTTAACTCGTATAGAACACGTTGCTCGAATTTCAGCAAATAACGACCTCGAAATTGGGAAACTTATTGCCACAGCAATGAGTAAGGTTCACACCGAAGGGGTTATTACTGTTGAAGAAGCAAAAGGAACCGAAACAACTGTTGACATTGTAGAAGGGATGCAGTTCGATCGTGGTTACATTTCGCCTTACTTTGTTACGGATACCGAAAAAATGGAATGCCAAATGGATGACCCATTTATCCTTCTCTACGATAAAAAAATCTCTGCCATTAAGGATATTCTTCCATTACTCGAAAAAACATTACAGATAGGTCGCCCTCTGCTAATTATTGCCGAGGATCTCGATAGTGAAGCTCTTGCAACACTTGTTGTGAATCGTTTGCGTGGAGGATTAAAGGTTTGTGCAGTTAAAGCTCCAGGATTTGGCGACCGTAGAAAAGAAATGCTTCAGGACATTGCAATCCTTACAGGGGCTACTGTAATTAGTGAAGATACAGGCTTAACACTCGAAAACGCTTCGATTGAAATGCTTGGTAGAGCCAAAAAAGTTACAGTCGACAAGGATAACACAACCATACTTAATGGGAGTGGAGAAAAGAATGCTATCGATGAACGAATTAAACAAATTCGTGCCCAAATTAATAATACAACAAGCGACTACGACCGCGAAAAGTTACAGGAACGACTTGCCAAATTGGCAGGTGGGGTAGCCGTTCTTTACGTTGGTGCTGCAAGCGAAGTTGAAATGAAGGAGAAAAAGGATCGTGTAGAAGACGCCCTTAGTGCAACACGCGCAGCTATTGAAGAAGGTACTGTTGCTGGTGGTGGTACAGCATATATCCGTGCCATTGCAGCCCTCGATGGGATAAAAGGCGATAACGATGATGAAACCACAGGTATCGAAATCATTAAACGCGCTATCGAAGAACCTCTTCGCCAAATCGCTTACAATGCTGGTAAAGAAGGTGCCGTTATTGTTCAAAAGGTTAAGGATGGGAAAGACGACTTTGGCTACAATGCACGCCTCGATAAGTTCGAAAACCTTTCGAGTAGTGGTGTAATTGACCCGGCAAAGGTATCGCGTGTAGCACTCGAAAATGCGGCTAGCATTGCTGGCATGTTCCTTACAACAATGTGTGTTGTTGCCGACAAAAAAGAGGACAAGGCTGACTTAAGTGCAGCAGCCGCTGCGGCCGCAATGGGTGGTGGTATGGGTGGAATGATGTAGTTTTCCACAACTAGCATTTAATATACTACCAAACAAAGGATAAGTAAATTCCATAAATGGGTTCTCCTCAAATTATCAAGGGAGAACCCATTTTTATTAACTGAATAACGAAGCTGAACTTAGATTAAGTAATATCCATTGCTTAACGAAGCTTGCAGAAGGCATAACGAAGCAATGCTGTACCGAAACAGAAAAATAGGAACGCATCGAGGTATTGAGCAATGTGCTCAAAAGCCTTTATAATACAGTTCGAGCATTAGCTATAAGTAATTGTTGCTCATAATAGATAGAAACTATATAGCTATATCAAATTCACGCTCAGTTATGCTATTAAATACCTATCTTTGTAATGCAGTTAAAGAACAATTGAACTGCAGAGTTTAAAACAATAGAATCGAAAGAATAATTCATAAAGGAAACATCATGAAAAACTTAGAAATCATTGGACTTAAAAAGGAAGATAAAGTTATTGTCGCACTACACCAACTTTTGGCTGATTACCACCTCTACTTTGCGAACCTTCGTGGTTACCACTGGAATGTTGAAGGCAAAGCTTTCTTTTCGCTTCATGCAAAATTTGAAGAACTTTACAACGCAGCTGCCGAAGCTATCGATGAGATTGCAGAACGCTTACTACAACTCGATGAAACCCCCGAAAACCGTATCGATAAGTTAGCTGCACAAGCTAAACTCGAAGCAAAAGGAACTCCAGAACCATTCGAAAAAATGATAGATCATGTTCTCGAAGATCTTCAATACATCATTGGTTCGCTCCGTAACCTTATCGATCTTAGCGATGAAGCCGACGATATCGTTACTAACGATATTCTAACTGGTTACCTCCCTGATCTTGAAAAAAATGTTTGGATGCTTAATGCATACAGACCAAATAAATAATAACTGACCGAACCTTTTCTACTGAAGGGGTTCTGTATAGTTGTTTGTTCATAACAACAACACTGCAACTGGCTTTTGATAAGTCAGTTGCTTTTTTTACAAGAACAGTATTTGAAATAGAATGTTCCGACAAAGAGTGTTACAGAACCCTTTGAAAAAATAAGAAATAGGAGTTCATTTTTACAAGTTTATTTGTAGAAAACAAATTTTACTAGGCCATAAACACACTCATTAGGAATCATACCCCCTGCCTAGTGAATGGTAAATTCAACGCTTTAAGGGGATTATGTTAGCCATTTCAAAAAATCTTAGTATAATGGCATGTTCTTCGCGAAGCTGAATTCACGGTTACCGACCTTAACGATAAGAAGTACAACATTAACGAAATCCTTAGTAGTGGTAAATTTATCTTTGTAGATATATCGGCAGCATGGTGTAAACCTTGTTTTGAATACCACAAACAAGGTCACCTCGAAAAGCTTTATAACGAACACGGAAAAGCAAAAGATAGCGACCTCCAAATTTTTTGGGCAGAAGGTGACATTGACTATGGTCCAGACGATGACCGCATTTTGGGTAAAGGGAAAAAAACAGAAGGCGACTGGACAAATAAGGGTACTGTTCCATACCCAATACTCATAAAGGATCAAGCCCTCAGCTTGATGAGTAAGATTTACTTTTGGAACAAACCTACCGAATACCCCATTTATGTCCTTGTTTCACCGATGCGTCGTGCTATTGTTATCGATGGAAAGCATACTGCAGATAAACAATGGGAAAAGATTAAAGGGTACATCGATACCGAAAGAAAAGCAATGAAGAGTGAAGCTCCTACAATTGTAACTGTAGAAGCTCCTAAAAAAATGTATGCTGGCGAAAAAATCCCCGTTGTATTCTCCTACACGTCATTCGAAAAACCTACATTTGCTTACGAAGTAGATGGCAAAAAGACCGAAATAAAGGATTATAATTTTACGATTCCATCACTACCCGAAGGCAAACACACTGTAACCATTTCTGCAACGAACAAAAATGGCACTGGCAAAAAATCGTTCGAAATAGAAATTGTAGCTAAAAAACCTGTGGCATTACCATTTGCATACAACTTTGATGACGGAAAGATGCCTATAAACTGGATCGCTACTCGTGCTTCAATAGGAGGTAATGGCTGGGTACCTATGGCCACCTCATTATCAGAATCTGTTCCCGCGATAGCTTCAGCCATGAAAAGCATGGAGTCATCGCTCTGGACAAAAGACGGTTTAGGCGATTGTATGATATCGTTCTCGATGCAACCTACCGCCTTTGCTATGGGGCTAAGTGGCTACCAATTGGTTGGTGTTGACGATTACCTTATTACAGAGCCATTCGAAATACCTAACGATAATAACAAACCAGGCTTAACACTAAATACTGGTGGGTTTATATTTGCTACGGGAGGGAAACTCGATAAAATTCAAGTACGCGTATCCCCAACCGGGACACGTGATATAGATAGCTTTACCGATGTTGTTGCCGAAATTTATGTAAACAGTGCCGATATAGACGCAAACTGGCGCTATTCAACAATCTCTCTCGAGAAGTATAAAGGCAAAACTATTGCAGTGGCATTCCGCCATTATATGGAACCCGAAATCGAAAAAATTCCAATGTGTGGTGTAATGATCGATGATGTAAAGTTTATTAAGGAAAACTATTTGTCGGTAAGCATACCCGAACTTGACGGCGTCAGCCTATACCCAACCCAAACAAGTAACCAAACTACACTAACGGCTCCCGTAGGTAGCACAATTGGCATTTACACTGTTAGCGGTGAACAAGTTAACACCTTAACAGCGACGAACGAAAGCACCATAATAAATGTTGCGAACTACACGAGTGGAAATTATTTTGTACGGGTTACTTCGCCAAATGGCAACTTCCGCGTACTAACCCTTACAGTAAAATAACCTAACTAAAACGGCAATACGAAAAAGGATTGCCAAAGTAGAACATAATTATTTAAGTGGGAGTGCTAAAACCATTTGTTTGGCACCCCCACTTTTTTCATCCTTGCAAGCTTCAAATAGATACTATTCAACAATCACACCTTCAAATAAATTCCTCACAGTGATTTGTTCCGTTAATGTAAAAATCAAAGGGTTATTTTTGTACTTTTGCAAAAGAATAACCTGAGCAGACTCGTTTCGTTATTCTCCAAAATGTGCTGATAACAATTAATTAAACAATACAATAGATGATTGAAAAGTTGTTTGTAAAAATCTACGAGGAAGCGTTCCAAAAGAATTGGGAACTCCCCGCTATAACGAACTACAACAACGGCAAGAGTCTTACAACGGGCGAATTTGCTCGAGACGTGGCCAAAGTTCACCTCCTGCTTGAAACCCTCAATATAAAGCAACAGGAAAAAGTAACCCTTATAGCGAACGATTGCGCCGAATGGTGCATAGCTTGGATGGGAATTGTAACCTACGGAGCAATAGCCGTACCCATATTACCCGATTTCCATGCTACTGATATAATAAATATCATCAACCACAGTGATAGTAAAGTGGTTTTTGCCGATACCATACACCAAAAGTTTCTTACAAAAGAAGCAATTCCTCATGTACCTGCGACAATCGATCTCGTAAGCCTCGGCGTTATTAAAGAGCTTTCGCACAGCAAAGAATCAGTTGATATAAACCTTTCCGAATTAATGCAACAACGCTACCCCAAAGGTTTTACACGTAATGATATTCAGTATCCAGCAATTCATAATAGCGAGGTTGCTCTTATTAATTATACTTCGGGAACATCAGGTTTTAGCAAAGGTGTATTAATTACACACAACAATTTGGCAGCCAATATGTTTTTTTCCATCGGCGAAGAGATAATGTTAAAAAAGGAAACATTACTCTGCTTTCTGCCTAATGCTCATGCATACAGTTGCACTTTTAACTTCTTACTTCCGTTAGCAAGTGGCACACATATTTACATATTAGGGTTAAAGCCCACACCTAAAGTACTAATTAGCGCATTAAAAGAGGTAAAACCTGGTATTATACTTTCAGTACCTTTAGTACTCGAAAAGATGTACAAGAGTATAATACACCCCACCATTTCGAAGAACCCCATTCGAACCCTGCTACATATTCCTATACTTCGCACCATTGTAAAACGTACTATCCGCAAAAAACTAATTACAAATTTTGGCGGGAATCTGAAGGAAATGATTATCGGAGGAGCAGCCCTCAACGATGAAGTGGGGAACTTTTTGCATAGCATAAAGTTTCCTCTCGTAATAGGTTATGGGATGACCGAGTGCGCTCCGTTAATTACCTATACGAATCATAGAAAAGGCTATGTTAAGGGTAGCTGTGGTCGCCCCATGAAGGGTTTTGAAGAGGTTCGCATAGCAAATGCAAAAAATATAGACGGGGAAATGGTTGGCGAAATACAAGTGCGAGGCGAAAATGTTTGCAATGGCTATTATAAGGAGGAACAACTTACTAACGAATTGTTTACCAATGATGGATGGATGCATACAGGCGACCTTGGAACATTCGACAAGGGGTGTAACTTGTTTATTAAAGGACGCTCAAAATCAATGCTTCTTGGGCCCGATGGACAAAATATCTACCCCGAAAAAATCGAAGCCCAAGTGAGTTTATTGCCTTACGTACTCGAAAACATTGTGGTTCAACGCAACACTCGCATTGTTGCAGTTGTAGTTCCCGACTTTACAGCACTAAAACGCGATGGGATAACAAACGATGATGAAATCGAAGCTGTAATGAATAACAATAGACACATAGTGAACGAACAGCTCCCTATTTACGAGCGTATTAGTCAATTCGAAATTCGCAAAGAGGAGTTCGAAAAAACTCCAAAACAAAGTATTAAGCGCTACCTCGTAAAATAATCGAGGCTACTACTAGGTAAAAATCGAACAAAACCAAAACTCCTAAACTTGGTCTCTCCTATATAATAATGCATCACGGCAATGCGTTATATATCTGGAGAGACCCTTTTAACAACATAACGGAGAAACCTTTGGCAAGAGCTTAGTGATAATATAAATAATAGACTGGTGCGTAATGAAAAATTGCTATGCTACTTTCATAATTTACTCTTGCTCAAAAACATCATTACACATCCATCGCACTGCTACCTCAGCTCTTCGCACATCATCCAGTATACCTAGTAAAAACCTCGTTGTAGGTAATACGACCTCCCTGTTGCCTTTTATTAAAGTCTTCCCTAAGGAGCTTTGGTTTAGATAAGAACAATACCCATGACTACGATTAGCATTATAACCATTTCGTACAATGCCGAAGCCGTTATTTTCCCCACATTACAAAGTGTTGAGGCACAAACATACCCCTATATCGAGTACTTAGTTATTGATGGTGCAAGTAGTGATGGAACAGTTTCACTTGTAAAACGCATTTCGAGCAAAGCAAAAATTATATCGGAACCCGATAGGGGAATATATGATGCAATGAATAAAGGGCTTTGCCTTGCTAAAGGAGATTATATATGGTTTCTGAATGCGGGGGATTCTCTTCCT
>JASBZJ010000036.1 GCA_029983495.1 Porphyromonas sp. | reverse complement strand
TGTAATTGAGTTTACCTGATGATTTCCCATTTTAATCAACAACAAAATGAGAAATCATCAGGTAAACTCAAATAAATGCTCCGAAGTTTTGATCTTTTCATCAGGAGAAAAATAAAAAAGAACCAGAACAAATTAACCTCGTATTCCCAAATGTAAGGGCGAATCTCCCTTAATTAAATATTCAAATGAATGCGCTTATTACCAAATAGGCAAGACAAAGTTCTGTATAGCTACGAAGCTCGTTTTGCAAAGGTCTTATTATTAGCAGGTTGATGTATTTTGTTACATGAAAGCACTAACACCACAGAAAAAGCATTGCACCAATTGCCGATATTGGCTGTATGGCTAACTTTGTCATAACATTATTTGGCTATATTAATCCCCTACCACGAAAGCACAAAACAAATACTATAGCCCCCCCTTACTAAAATTCCTATCAAGTATAAAAACAACAGCCCACATTAGCAACACCAATGTGAACTGCTTATTGTTAGTATAAAAAAGTAGAGTAAAAGCTACCTCCTATACTCGGTAACTGCAGGTATCGAGCTACAGCAAACCGAGTTTAAAGAGTGGCTAATACCAGCTTTTTGTGAATCGGAAGCCTTATAAATATCCATCCATATTGTATAACGGAATCTTGCTCCTGGCTCCGTTTTATCAACCTCTTTCCCGTTTTCATCAACATAAACTACATTTCCCTTTTCATCCTTTAGGGCAAACATATACAACTCAATTACATTACTGCTTGTCTTCGAGAACAAGCTTACTGTCACCGATAATTTATCCTCTGACAATTTTCCATTCTTGTATTCTGTATAACCTAAGGACTTAAGAGAACTCATATAATTCCCTTTTTCTGGCGATAATATTGAACCTAGAAGTACCTCTATCCATTGCTCATTAAAAGTCTGTAATCCTTGTTTTGGCTTCCATGTCCAAAGAGCTTCAAGGTGAACTCGAATAGGTCCTTCTTGGGGGTTCCAATAGTAATCGGCATAGCCAAAAAAACAATCATTCGAACTCTTGGGCTTCTGCGACCAAGCCCTCATTAGCGAGTACTGCTCATTAATATTTTCGTCCCAAATATTTTTGCCATTGGCTATAAACTTTTTCCAACCATACTTTTCTGCAATAACAATAAAGTCATTGGGACCTATATTTTTAAGATCATCCATATCTTTTGGCACGATAATATTATCAGCTCCCTTAAGGAGATCATATTCGAATTGAGGTTTTGGAGTGTCACTCTCCTTAACTACAATTTTAAGCTCAGCTGTTTTTTTATTCTCGCCTGCTGTAGCAATAATTGTTGTTTCACCCGCATTAATAGCAGTTACTGTATTATTAATATAAGTTGCAATAGTCTTGTTAACGCTTTCAATATTAGTAATACTAACTTCTGTAGGCTTTACTGTTACAGCTATCTGTACCTTTTCGCCGACCTTTAATTCTAATGCTGTCAGTTTTTCGTTACTACCCTGTTTTGTAAAGTAAACTTCATCAGCATTTGTAACAACCATTGGTTTATTGGGTTCTTGTCCGTGGTTACAACTTATAAGTAACACAGAACAACTCAGTAATGTCACCATCACTATGGCAAACAAACGATTTATTTTCGTCATATTAAAACAAAATTCTTATTTACAATTCTAACTTATTGGCAAATCATTCCTTTTATAGTTAAGGTAAAAACAAACTACAAACGCTTAATAAGAAAAGCACTCATAGCTGGTGGCAAAAGTACAACAATAAAAGGAACCCGAGCCACAATAAAACATGAGAAGGACTTATAAAAGCACATAACTACAGCAGAAATAAATAGTTATATGAACTGTTACACAATTTACGAATAGAGAAAAAAAAGAACCCTGCTCGGTTTATAAGCGTTAGTAGAGGAGCTCAACCCTCTGCTAGCAAACACGAGCAGGATTCATTCCCGAAAGTTGCGTTTCCTCTCACAAAGGCAACAAAAGAGAAACATAACGCAAACCCGCACACCTAAACCCTCTGCGAAGGGAAGATGTACACTCGGAGCATTCAAAGGATGATTTTACAGAAGCAGGGTAAACCATTCTACAAAGCATGCTACTCCGTAAAGATGTGTTTCTCCACTAGGTAACACGCACTGAAGCTTTTGCTAACACTAGCGTCCTTTACGGAACAACTTGTAGTAAAGTTATGCCTATCTTCTCAGCCTTTCCTCGAAGCCGCAGATACGCTTTGCAGGTCTTCTGGCTTAACCCTTAATGTTTACTACACCTTCCCAGCTTGCTTCAGATACAAGCCAGTGGTTTAAGATTACATCGTAGCTTAAAGCTAGTGTAGCTTATGTAGAACATCTCTTGGCAGTAGTGCATGGTACGCTTTACCGAGCCCAACCAAGGGGAAATACAGCAGCGGGACTGCTCGGGATTCTAACCCGATTCCCTTTTAATCGGCAAACTCCGATGCTTGCACGAAGCGATGGATATTTAACCGAACAAAGCACTGCAAAGGTACAAAAATCTTGCAATACACAAACTTTCCCTCCCAATCAGAACGAGGTAGGAGTTCTGGCTCTATAAAAATACATCTCCAGGAGCAAGCCTATCCCATGAATAAATGAACGTATAAACATTTCATAGTATCATATTTTGAGGAAAGGTGGATACACACTAGGTTGACCCCTGCATCGTCTAAGCGACTTTTTATTCGTGAACAAAATTCCAAAACCTCGGTTCGTTTGGTTGCGTTTTCCATAAGATTTTGATTTTTATGAGTAAAAAAAACAAAGCTTCCAAACTATTCGATAGACTATAACAAAAAACCATTCCATCTTTGTATCAGGGATAATAAGTATTAAAGATTCGCATTTGTTACTACATAATATCCTCTTATTATTGATAGCAAAAGCCTTTACTTCTATACCGAATCTATTTTTTTACAGTTCCTATAGCCATTAGGTTCATATCTTTCGGTTGCTTATTCTACCTATATAGCAAGTTATTTTAACCTTATAGGATCTTCGAGAAAGAATCAATATCCATCGTAAATAGCCAAAGAACGGATTTTTTGAAGGGTTCTTAATTATAAGAATACAAAAAAGCACCCGATCTACATAGATGGGTGCCTTGATGAGTTATCAATGTAATATTACAATTACTTTTTTCGGAAAGGTAGTTTTACAACTTTTGCTTTAAGTGTTCGGTTACGAACATTTATGCCAATAGGGGTATCAACCTTAGCATAGTCCTTTTCAACATAACCTAAACCGATCCCAATTTTGAGGAATGGCGACATAGTTCCGCTAGTTACATTCCCTATTACCTCTCCATTTTCGTTAGTTATAGCATAGTCCTTACGAGGAACTCCCTTATCTTCTAGCGTAAAGGCTATAAGTTTACGGGTAACACCATCGGCTTTTTGCTTTTCTAGCACATTGCGACCAATCATTTCCTTTTTATCGTCGGTAAACTTGGTTATCCAACCTAGTCCAGCTTCAATCCCTGTGTGTTCTTCATCTATATCATTCCCATATAAACAGAAGCCCATTTCGAGGCGAAGAGTATCGCGTGCTCCTAAACCACAAGCCATAAGCCCAAATGCTTCGCCTTCTTCAAAAAGTTTATTCCAAATAGTTTCGGCATGCTCAGGATAAAAATAGAGTTCAAAACCTCCACATCCTGTGTAGCCTGTATTCGAAATGATAACGTTAGGACAACCTGCAAACTCACCTACTTTAAAGGTATAGTATGGTATAGAACTTAAATCTTCGTTCGTTAAACGTTGCAAAAGTTCTGTAGCCTTAGGTCCCTGAACAGCAAGTTGCGCAATGTGGTTTGAACCATCTTCGAGTTCAGCTCCCATTGTATTATGTTTTTGGCACCAGGCAAAATCTTTTTCGAGGTTTGCTGCATTTGGTACCATCATATATTTATCTTCCTCGTAACGATACAGTAGGAAATCGTCCTTTAACCCGCCATTTTCATTAGGAAAGTAAGTATATTGTATATCGCCTACTTTTAATTTCGAGGCATCATTACTCGAAATTTTCTGCAGGAATTCGAGTGCTTTAGGACCTTTTACCCAAAACTCGCCCATGTGCGATACATCAAATACACCTACATTGTTAACAACAGCAAGGTGTTCCTCAATGATACCTTTGTATTCGATAGGCATATCGTAACCAGCGAACTCGTGCATTTTAGCTCCTAGAGCAACATGAAATTTGTGGAATGGTGTTTGCTTCATTTCTGAAATACTTGAAATACTAAAGTCTATTCTTTATCTAATGGTTATAATAAGCATTACTAAGCGTTCCAAAGGTACAATAAATGCCCGATAATCTTGAATAGCATGCTATAAATGTATTTTATAGCAAAGGAAGAATGTTTACTTTTGGCAAAGGGTTCATTACAGCACTTTTCCAAAAAGGGAAACACTTCACCGCAAACGCAAAACACAACTAATTGATACACATAAAATAAACACTCACAAATAGAACTTTTTACTAATTATTTTCATCACACTTATTCCCAAAATCAATTACAATATGGGAGCAATTATACTATCTTTATGGCGGTTTTAAGCGTAACGACCAAATGAAAACATATACATACGATGAAGCCTTTGCTGCTTCACTCGAATATTTTAAGGGCGATGACCTCGCCGCTCGCGTATGGATAACAAAATACGCACTTAAGGACTCTGAAGGAAACATATACGAAAAAAGCCCAAGTGATATGCATAACCGCATTGCCACTGAGCTTGAACGCATCGAACGTAAATACCCCGAGCCCCTATCAAAAAGCCAAATACTCGAACTGCTCGAGGGATTTCGCTATTTAGTTCCACAAGGAAGCCCAATGACAGGTATTGGCAATAAATTCCAAATCGCCTCTCTTTCGAATTGCTTTGTTATAGGGCTCGAAGGTGATAGCGATTCCTATGGGGGAATTTTTAAAATGGATGAGGAACAAGTACAATTAATGAAGCGCCGGGGTGGAGTTGGACACGACCTGTCGTACATCCGCCCTAAAGGCTCCCCCGTAAAAAATTCGGCTCTTACCTCCACTGGATTAGTTCCATTTATGGAACGCTTTTCAAATTCTACGCGCGAGGTTGCCCAAGACGGTCGACGAGGTGCACTTATGCTGTCAGTTTCGATAAAGCACCCCGATAGCAGTGCGTTTATTGATGCAAAAATGCAAGAAGGTAAAATTACTGGAGCAAATGTATCGGTTCGCATTACCGATGACTTTATGAACGCTGTTACAAATAACGAACCTTTTACTTTGCAATACCCCGTAAATACCACTAACCCCATATATACAAAGCAAATTGACGCTAACGAACTGTGGAAAAAAATAATCCATAACGCTTGGAAAAGTGCTGAACCAGGGGTATTATTTTGGGATACAATAATACGCGAGAGCATTCCAGATTGCTATGCCGACCTTGGGTTTAGAACGGTTTCAACTAACCCATGTGGCGAAATTCCCCTTTGTCCATACGACAGTTGTCGCCTATTAGCAATAAATTTATATAGCTATGTTGAAAACCCGTTCACAGAAAAAGCATCGTTTAACTTTGAACTTTTTGCGAAACACGTTAAGTATGCACAACGCTTAATGGACGATATTATTGACCTTGAAGCGGAAAAAATTGATGCTATACTTGCAAAAATTGAAAGTGATCCAGAAAGCAATACCGTTAAAGAAACAGAACACGAACTTTGGCTTAAAATAAAACGAAAAACCCTTTTAGGACGACGTATGGGAATTGGTATTACCGCTGAAGGAGATATGCTTGCCGCTATGGGAATGAGGTACGGGTGTGATGAAGCTACCGAATTTGCGGTACAAGTTCATCGCACTCTCGCCCTTAATGCTTACCGAGGCTCCGTTGAGTTAGCTCAATTACGTGGCGCATTCGAAATTTACGATGCTAAACGAGAGGAAAATAACCCCTTTATTCTTCGAATAAAACAAGCAGACCCTACGCTTTACGAACAAATGGTTAAGCATGGTCGACGAAATATTGCCCTACTTACTATTGCACCAACCGGTAGCACTAGTTTAATGACGCAAACGTCATCGGGCATCGAACCCCTGTTTATGCCTGTATATATTCGTCGGAGAAAAGTAAACCCGAATGATAAACAATCGCATATTGATTGGGTCGACGAAATGGGCGATACATGGGAAGAATATATTGTGTACCACCACAAGTTCCTTATTTGGATGGAACAGAACGGATATGATACCGATAAGAAATATACGCAAGACGAAATTAACGATCTTATTGCGAAAAGCCCTTATCACAAAGCCACAGCGAACGATGTAGACTGGGTAGCTAAAGTTCGTATGCAAGGCGAAATTCAGCAGTGGGTGGATCACTCAATATCCGTAACAATTAACTTACCTAACGATGTAACAGAAGATCTGGTAAACGAACTCTATATTACAGCATGGAAAAGTGGGTGCAAAGGGTGTACTGTATATCGCGATGGTTCGCGTGGGGGTGTACTTGTTAGTGCCGATAATAAGAAAAAAGAAAACCCTAAACCCACAGAATTGCCTTCCGAACCATTAAGCCGTCCTCGCGAACTTGAAGCTGATGTGGTAAGATTTCAGAACAACAAGGAGCGATGGATTGCCTTTGTTGGACTAAAAGACGGGATGCCGTATGAAATTTTTACAGGGCTTAATGATGAAGATGAAGGTATTTTAGTGCCAAAATCGGTTTCGCATGGTAGAATTATTAAGAATGTTGACGATGATGGCACCAAACACTACGACTTTCAATTCCAAAACAAACGTGGGTTAAAGGTTACAATTGAAGGGTTGGATCTAAAGTTTAACCCCGAATTTTGGAACTATGCAAAGCTTATTTCGGGGGTTTTGCGCTATGGTATGCCTATCGACCAAGTAGTTAACCTTGTTCAGGGATTAGACCTTGCAGATGAAAATATCAATACCTGGAAAAATGGGGTTGAACGCGCCCTGCGCAAATACATTTCGAGTGGACAAAAAGCTAATGGGAAAGTATGCCCTAACTGTGGCGAAGAAAGCCTCGTTTACCAGGAAGGTTGTTTAATTTGCACAAATTGTGGCAATAGCCGTTGCAGTTAACTTAAGAGACTGCTGAATGAGAATAGCTATAAAAAAGGGATTTGCCTTACATTAGCTTCAGCTCAGCCAGTTTTTTCCAACAAAAACTCCCCTCCACTTTTTGAATCGTGAAGGGGAGCTTTTGTTCCTATCTATCCTAGGAACTTTACAAACTACTTTGTAAGAACCTTTTCAAATGCTTGCCAAAGGTTATCGGAAGGCAATGGAGCTACAAGCGACACTGTTTTACCACTTACAGGGTGTTTGAATGTTACTTTATACGATAAAAGCGAAATTCCACCATCGGGGTTCGAACGAGGGGCACCATACTTTAAATCGCCTTTAATAGGCGCACCAATAGATGCTAGTTGACAACGAATTTGATGATGCCTACCCGTAAGAAGCTGAACACTAACCAAAGTATAATGTTCTGAGCGAGTTACAGTATAGTAACGGAGTATTGCTTCCTTTGCATTCTTAGTTCCTTCAGGTACGGGGAATGTTTTGTTATACTTTGGTATTCGTAAAAGCCATGAACGTAATTCACCTTCGCTTGGAGTTGGAGGGGTACAAGTAATAGCAAGATACTCTTTATGGATCTCACCCTTACTAAACATTTTGTTCATACGGCTCAAAGCCTTACTTGTTTTCGCAAATATCACTAAACCAGCAACCGGTCTATCTAAACGATGCACAACACCTACAAAAGCTTTTCCAGGTTTATTATACTTATGTACTAAATAATCAGCAACAAGATCCGATAGGGGCTTGTCGCCTGTTTTATCACCCTGAACAATTTCTCCAGGTGCTTTGCTCACCACTATAAGGTGGTTATCCTCATAAACAACTTGCAAAAGTTACTGTATATTAGGAGTTAAATGTTCATACCGCCACAAACACTTATGACTTGCCCAGTAATGTACGACGCCATATCGCTAGCAAGGAAAAGAGTTGCATTAGCAATATCCTCGGGTTTTCCCCCCCGTTGTAAAGGAATATTTTTTACCCAAGCTTCGCGAGCCTCTTGGGGAATAACCTCTGTCATATCTGTTTCGACAAAACCAGGGGCAATTGCATTAGCACGGATACCACGACTACCAAGTTCCTTAGCTAAACTTTTCGTAAAACCAATAATACCCGCTTTTGCAGCGGCATAGTTAGTTTGCCCAGCATTACCAGTAATACCAACAACCGACGACATATTAATAATACTTCCACTTCGTTGTTTCATCATTACTGTAGCTACCGCATGCGAAAGGTTGAAAGCACTTTTCAGGTTAACAGCGAGTACTTCATCCCATTGAGCTTCTGTCATCCGCATGAGTAAAGTATCGCGAGTGATACCAGCATTATTTACAAGTATATCAATGCGACCAAATTTTTGCTGAACCTCTTTTACGACTTCGTGGGCACGAGTAAAATCGGCTACATCAAAAACGAAAGCTTCAGCTTGAACTCCATAACTGCGGAGATTCTCTAGGAGTTGTTCAGTATCGTTGCTCTCTTTTACACGAGTTATAATAACATTTGCCCCTTCTCGAGCAAACATTTCGGCAACTGCTTTACCAATACCGCGCGAACCGCCCGTAACAATAGCTGTTTTTCCTTCTAATAGTTTCATTTTACTTATCAATCTTTTGTTTTTATTTTTCCCCATTGGGGTAAAGCTCAGTTAAGCGATTCCCAATAAGTTTTCCTAATTCGTAGCCTTTATGTAGCTCTTCTTCGCAGGGTGCTCCCTTAATTTCGAGGGGGTCGCCCACTAGTTCCCACTTCATTTCTTCAGGGAAAGTAGCCAACTTGCGCACAGCCTGTCCTGCCCATGAACATGACCCAAAAAGCCCCATAATACGATCGCTTACTTCGCGTATTTTTATTAGGTTAAGTATATTAGTAATTGGAGGATATACATTATCGCTATAAGTTGGGCTACCAATAACAAGAGCTCGGTAGCGGAAAACATCGCGAAGAATATGCGAGGGGTCGGCTCTCGAAACATCGTAGCAAACAACATCTTTAACACCACAACTACCAATGCCACGGGCAACATGGTCGGCAAGAATCGCTGTATTTCCATACATACTACCATAAAGAACAACCGCCCCCTTTTGTGCTTCGTAGCGACTTAACCTGTCGTAAACATCAAAGGTGGGCTTAAATGCGAAGTCGGTCCAGATGGGGCCATGGGTCGAACAGATAGTTTTTATATCAAGCGAATCGAATTTTTTCAAAACTTTCTGTACAAACTTTCCGTACTTACCCACAATACAAGCGTAATAACGCTCCATTTCGTTCATAAATACATCAAGATTGGTAGCATGGTCGAATATATTACCATCCAAAGTACCAAAACTACCAAAGGCATCAGCACTAAAAAGGACTTTATCCTTAGGGTCGAAAGTAAACATTACTTCAGGCCAGTGAACCATGGGAGCCATAATAAAAGATAGTTCGCGACTTCCGATGTTTAGGGTATCACCTTCCTTTACCGTAATCAGGTTATCCGAAAAATCGTAATACTCGTTAAGCATTTTAAAGGTAAGCTTATTACCAATAATTGAAATATTGGGGTATTTACGTTTAAGCATACCAATTGAACCGCTATGGTCAGGTTCCATATGGTCTATAATAAGATAATCAATAGGGCGATCACCTAAAATGCGTTCAATTTGCCGAAAAAACTGTTCACTATAACAAATGTCAACAGTATCAATAAGAGTAACTTTTTCGTCTATTATAAGATACGAGTTATAAGCCACCCCATGGGGTAACGTCCAAAGGTTTTCGAACAAAGGCTTTGTTCTATCGTTAACACCAACATAATAAATAGAGTCGGTAACTTTAACTTGGTCAATCATATGGGAAAACTATATTATTTATAATATCGAGATAAATGAACAACGATGCTGAAATACTATTTGTAATTATTACGAGCAGCCTTTTGAGCATCGGTTAATTGTTGTTGTTTTTGAGGAGCGTGTAAAGCATGTGCTTTTTTACGAACAGTTTCTATTTCCTCGGGGCTATAACCTTTTCGTTTAAGGTCGTAAGCAAGTGGCTCAACGTAGGTGGGTTTTTGTTTTAGAGCACGAATAACAAGCCAAGCACCAATAACAATAAAGGGAATACTTAGCAATTGTCCTTGGTTTATACCAATAGCCCGAACCATTTTAAGTTCCCAAGGCTCTTGAACTAGTTTTACCGATTCTATTATTAAACGAGCTAAAAAAATCCCCAAAAGAAAAGTTCCGACAATAAGACCAGGACGCTTACGCGCTGCATCGCGTTTCCAATACAGCCATAGGCAAATTGCAAACACAAGCAAGTAGCATAAAGCTTCGTAGATTGCCGTAGGGTGTACACCTAAATTAGTACCTAAAGCTTGATACTCGGGGCTACGCAAAAACCTAAAGGCCCATGGTAATGTTGTTGGTTCGCCAAATATTTCGCTATTCATAAGGTTACCCATTCTTATCATAGCGGCTACTAACCCCACTGGCACAGCTAGGCGGTCTAAAGTAAATAGCATGCTTTTGTGAGTAACCTTAGCTGAATAGATCCAAATACCAATAATAATACCCACGGTACCTCCATGGCTGGCCAAGCCTCCCTCCCAAATTTTGAAAATCTCTATAGGATGTGCTAAGTAATACATGGGAGCATAAAAGAAGCAATGCCCTAAGCGAGCACCAATTATTGTTGAGATTAGCACGGTCCACCAAAGTTTTTCATACCAAGGTTCGGGCAATTCCTCGCGCTTCCATATTTTCCATTCTATCCAAGGGCCTAAAACTAATAGTCCTACAGCGAACAACACGCCATACCACCTCACTTGTATAGGCCCCAAACCAAATATTATTGGGCTAACATTCCAATCAATTGCATTGAGTATAGTCATGGTAATCGTTTACTTATGCCTTATATTGCCAAAACTTAGCACAGCTTTTCTATCCACGCTTCACGTTGACCAGGCAAAAGGTCAATTACGGGAATTTCGGGCATCGTATAAGCACCAGGTTGTAAACGCATACACGCACGTGCTGAGGCGACCATGATCTGAGCTGTTAATGCGGGGTTATTAATACTCATTTCGAACGACACATTTTGGTTATGTGTGCTACCCGATACTCCCTTACGAACCATATGCACAGCATGACCAACATCCTGCAACGAGGCTATATCACGAACAAACATAATATGGGTTTCGTCGTGAGCGAAATAGTCGTCGGTGAGAATTGCTTTGCGTATAGTATCTTGGTTAGCACCGTTTTTTGCTTTTACATATACCATTCGCCTATGAATACTTGTTCCCAAGGGTATAGTGAGCGACAAAGCATCCTCAACACCTTCTTTCGACTTTACAGCAACAGTATGCCCCATACTCATGCCAGGACCAAAGTTTGTATAGGTTATTCCATTGGGTAACATTGCCTGCATAAGTGTGCGAACTACACTATCACTACCTGGATCCCAACCAGCTGATAGTACAGCAACGCGCTGATATTCCTTTGCTATGGTATCGAGGATTCGGCGTTTTTCGACAATCTCAGTATGAATATCAAATGAATCCACAGTATTTATACCTAAAGCAAGTAGCTTTTCGGCCTCAATAGGAGCTAAGCGTGTAGGTAATGCCAGTAAGGCTACATCAACATCACCCAAGGCTGCAATGTCGCCTTCTACAGGGATATCCTGCAGTTCAAGGGGCTGCTGTTCAAAAGG
>JASBZJ010000035.1 GCA_029983495.1 Porphyromonas sp. | reverse complement strand
TGATGGTTAACGAACAGGATGCTCGTAATATTGCTCGTCGTCGACGCCAGTTAGATCGAGAGCAAGATATACGAACACAACATCGTTTAACTCTCGAACAAATTGGTCAACGTATTAAGATTGGTAACTTTAAAGAGCTTAACCTCATTATAAAAGGCGACGTAAATGGTTCTATCGAGGCTCTTGGCGATTCGCTTATAAAACTCTCTACCGAAGAGATTGATGTAAAAGTAATTCACAAGGCTGTAGGGCAAATTTCGGAAAACGATGTAGACCTTGCCAAGGCTTCGGATGCCATTATTATAGGCTTCCAGGTTCGTCCTAATGGTACAGCGCGTCGGTTAGCTGAGCAATATGGTGTGGAAATACGAACCTACTCGATTATTTACGATGCCATTGATGACGTAAAAAGTGCCATGGAGGGAATGTTATCGCCCGAAATTCGTGAACAGGAAACAGCAACCCTCGAAGTTCTTCAGGTATTTAATATTAAAGGTACTGGAACTATTGCAGGGTGTATGGTTAAGGAAGGCAAGATAAAACGCAGTGATAAAGCTCGTGTTATACGCGATGGTATTGTTATCCATACAGGGGCATTATCCTCGCTGAAACGATACAAAGATGATGCAAAAGAAGTGGCTACAGGGCTAGAATGCGGTTTAAGTATTACCAACTACGACGATATACAAGTAGGTGATATTATTGAATCGTTTATGGAAATGGAAGTCAAAAAAACACTTTAAACAACAAGGGGGGAGAGGGAGCTACAATATTGGTTCCCTCTCGTTCCAAACCTTCATACCTAACCATACCATGAATTGGATTGATTTAGCGATAACAATCATTGCTGGGCTTTCGCTAATTCGTGGGTACCGTAGTGGTTTTATTAAGCAAATAACTTCAGTTTTAGCCCTAGTAGTTGCAGGTTTTTTTTGTAGCAAAGTAGCACTTCTTCTTTCGCCTCTTATTGTTCGTTACTTCGATGTATCAGCTCAGGTTCTTAAGGTTGCTTCGCTCAGTCTTTCGTTTGTAATTATTGTTTGGGCAATCCGTTTTTTTAGTCGTAAAGTGGAGCGCATTATTTCGTTTTCTATTATTAAAACATTAAATCGCTTTCTGGGTGCTATTCTATCACCTTTAGTATCACTTTCCTTACTGAGCGTTTTATTCCTAACCATTGATACCATTTTTCCCCCCATTACTCATACCAATAAGCAACAGCCTGAGGATATTAGAGTAGTATCGAAGTTTTATATGCCAGTTAAGCACATTGTTTCGTCAACCATATTTGCTACTGATGGAAACCTCCCGTTTAACCTGCTACCAAAGTCAACACAATCAACGCTCAAATCAAACCCCATAAAATTTCCCCTTAATTATAATGTTCAGTAAAGGCGTATCGCAGGAAGCGTTAGTTACTTGTAGTATGGGTAATCGTTGCGTTGTAGTTGACGAGCAAGGCAATAGCTACCATGCTTATGTAAAGGGAGCATTACGACTCGAAGGTTTACGAAGTACTTCCCCTATAGCGGTTGGCGATAGGGTTAGGGTTTTGCCCTCAACAACCGACGGTATAGTAATAATTGAGGAAAGGCTACCACGCCGAAATTATATTGTTCGTAAAGCAACCAACTTATCGAAGGAGTCGCACATGTTGGCGGTGAATATCGATTTAGCATTGCTTGTTGTAACGCTTAACTACCCAGTAACATCAACAACTTTTATCGATCGCTTTTTAGCTACAGCCGAAGCATATAATGTGCCGGTTGTATTATTATTTAATAAGGTTGATTTGTATACTACCAGCACTGAAGTTCAACAGCTCGATAAACTTATTGACCTATACGAAAAAATCGGTTATACTACCATAAAAATGAGTGCTTCGCAGGGTATTGGATGCGAACAAGTAAAAGCATTATTACCCCATAAAGTAGTTCTGTTGGCAGGGCATTCGGGTGTAGGCAAAAGCACGCTTATTAATACGATTATCGAAGGTAGCAACCGGTTAACTCGGCCTATAAATAAAGCTTTAAGTACTGGTAGGCACACTACCACGTTGGCCGAAATGATTCCTTTAGGTACACTTCCCAAGGATGGCTATATTATCGATACACCTGGAATAAAAGGTTTTGGAACTTTGGAAATGGATGCTACAAACTTAGGGCATTACTTCCGCGAGTTTTTCCTTTACAGTAAAAACTGTCGTTTTAATAACTGTCAGCACCTTAATGAACCGGGTTGTGCCGTGCTGAAAGCGATTGAAAAAGGCGAAATTGCTTTATCGAGGTATCAGAGTTATTTAAGCATTCTTGAAGATGGTGAAGAAGGGCGTAAATATCGCCCACCTCAATAAGAATAACACATTTTTGAGAGAACCATGAAAAAAAAACAAGGAAAATCAGGTAATAAAAATAAGAGAGGCAGTAGTCGTAAAGATGCTCGTACTATTGCAAAAGAAGCTCACTTCAGCAAAGTAAAGAACCGTAACGGTGGTAGCACTACTAAAACAATTAGTAGAGTACTAAGTTTTTTTTCAACACACCGCGATACCTATTTTTCGGTTGATGACGTTGCAAAAAGCATGTCGATAAAGGGGGCTTCGGAGCGAATTCTTATAAAACATATACTCCATACTTTGCAGGAGCAAGGGCGACTGGTTCAGAATAACAAAGCACAGTTCGCTCTCTTAAGTAGCAACAGTAAAACGGTTCAGGCGATATTTCATCGCGAAGGGCGCGAAAACTATGCAATTAGCGAACTTGACGGAACCGTTATTACATTAGCACAAAGGCACTCGCTCGATGCACGCGATGGCGATACTGTTGATGTGGTTATACTTTCGCAAAGAAAGGGTATAACACGTGGCGAAGTAGTTGCTATACTAAAACATGCCAAAGATACCTTTGTGGCTGTAGTTCGTAAACTAGGAAAAAATAATGCTATACTTGAAACGAACGACAAACTACTAAGCGGTGGTATGATAAAAGTTCCCCTAGAGGAACAAAAACTCGAGGTCGACGATAAAGTTCTTGTACAAATTAAAGATTGGTATAGTAGTTCGGGTACTTATCCCCAAGGACATATTATTTCTCGTTTCGGCAAAGAAGGCGATAATAACACCGAAATGCATGCCATACTTGCCGAATTTGGCTTACCGTATAGCTATCCTAAAGATGCAGATAAGGCTGCCGAAGCTTTAAGCGATTCTATTCCTCTCGAAGAATTCACCAAGCGCGAGGATTTCCGCAATATAACAACATTTACCATCGACCCAAAAGACGCCAAAGACTTTGACGATGCACTTTCCCTTCAAATAATCGACGAAAACCAAATTGAAGTTGGAGTACACATTGCGGACGTAACCTATTATGTTAAGCAAGGTGATATTATTGACGAGGAAGCCTACAATAGAGCAACAAGTATTTATCTTGTTGATCGCACTATTGCTATGTTGCCCGAAAAACTTTCGAACGATTTATGCTCGCTTCGCCCAAATGAGGATCGTTTAGCCTATGCTGTAATTTTTAGAATGAATAAGCACACGGGCGAAGTGATCGATTTTAGAATTAAGCGTACTGTAATTAATAGCGATAGGCGATTTTCGTATGAGGAAGCACAAACTAGAATTGATACAAACGAAGGTGACTTTGCCGAAGAACTTAGTGTGCTTAATAATATAGCCCAGAAAATGCGTAAAAAACGTTTTAGTAATGGTGGTATTCGCTTCGAAAGCAATGAACTTACCTTTATTTTAAACGAACAAGGGGTACCCCTCGATGTTATGCCTCGCACCTCTGGTACGGCAAACCAACTTATCGAGGAGTTTATGTTGCTTGCCAATAAAACAGTGGCGACCTATATAGGAAAAGAACTCAAACAAAAAACACAAAAAGAACCCCCTTTTGTATACCGTGTACACAGCAATCCTGATCCCGATAAACTGGTATCAGCAACTTCGTTTCTGTATAAAACTCATATTCTTAAACCAAAAGGGAAGAGTAGTAGGGGACAAGATTCAATTACTACACAGGAGGTGAATGATATTTTCGAAACTACAAGTGGAACACCTTACGAAAATATTGTACAAATGCTTTTACTCCGCGCTATGGCACGTGCTATGTATACCACTAAAAACGTTGGGCATTTTGGTCTTGCATTCGATTATTACACGCATTTTTCTTCTCCAATTCGTCGTTATCCCGATATGATGGTGCATCGATTGGTTACCAATTACCTTTTTGATGGAAAATGCGGTGACGATATTGATATCAATAAGCTCGAAGAAGCTTGCGAGCATTGTAGCGATATGGAAAGGGTAGCGGATCTAGCTGAACGAGCATCGGTTAAATACAAACAAGCCGAATACCTCGAAACCAAACGTGGTATGGTATTTGATGGCTTTATTACGGGTGTAACCGAATGGGGGGTATATATTACACTTAATCACAACAACTGCGAGGGGTTTGTTCCTATTCGCGATTTAAATGACGACTTTTATACCTTCGACGAGAATAATTATTGCCTCGTAGGAAGACGTTATCGTCGCAAGTATACGCTTGGGCAATCTATGCGCATTCGGGTTAAGGATATTGATAAAATAAAGCGACTTATCGATTTCGAAATAGTAGAGTAGCGATGGGTATTTTTACAATATGAACGAACAAGAAAAAGAGAAAACTATTCTACTAGGGAAATCAATTCCTCAACTCAAATTGTTCGCTCAGCAAATTGGGCTTCCGCCTTTTGCTGGTTCACAAATTGCTGATTGGATTTACCGAAAAGGGGCATACTCATTTTCCCAAATGACCAATATTTCACTCGCCAATCGTAATTTACTTCAACAGAAAGCAATCGTTGGTAGGCAAAAACCTATTCACGAAGTAACATCCTTCGATGGAACTCGGAAATACTTATTCCCCGTAGGGGTAAGTAATAAATTCGTTGAAACGGTAATGATTCCTGATGGCGATAGAAAAACACTCTGTATTTCTTCCCAAATTGGCTGTAAAATGAACTGCCTGTTCTGTATGACAGGTAAACAAGGCTTTAACGGAAATCTTACAGTTGCTGAAATTCTTAATCAGTGTTTATCAGTAAAAGAATGGAACGAGGTTTCGAATATCGTATTTATGGGTATGGGCGAGCCCATGGATAACATCGAGGCGGTTTTGGATGCTATTGCTATTCTTACTGAACCTAAAACTATAGGTATGAGTCCGAAACGTATTACGGTTAGTACGGTTGGTGTTGAAAAGGGCCTAGTTCGATTTTTAAACGAAACATCTTGCCATTTAGCCATAAGTTTGCATAACGCTATACCTAACGAGCGTGCTTCAATTATGCCAGTCGAACGAGGTATGCCCATCTGTAATTTGGTAGCATTGCTTAAACAATACGATTTTACGGGGCAACGGCGATTAACCTTCGAGTACATTGTTTTTTCGGGGCTTAATGATACTCCACACCATATTAAAGCATTAATCCAAATTGCAAAGCAAGTGCCTTGTAGGGTAAACTTAATTCGTTACCATGCAATCCCTGGAATTACATTACCAAATACCACCAAGGATTCGATAACAAACCTCTGTAACCAACTTAACTTAGCTGGTATTAATAGCACTATTCGTCAGTCTCGAGGGGAGGATATTGATGCTGCCTGTGGAATGTTGTCCACTAAAGAGGAAGAAAAGGAAAAGAGACAGTAAAATCCTCTTTTATAGAACTTACTCACAAGTATATATATACAAGTATAAAGTAGGTAAATAAAAAACAGTTACCCCCGATGTAGCGATGTAAAATAATATATATCGCTATATCGGAGGTACCCTTTCTAAATCAGGCCTCTCTACGTTGCACATAATTGTCGCCTGAGAACCTTTTTACCGTAATTTATTAAATATGTTGTTTCACTTTTTTACCAGTTTACTAGGTATAATATAATATGTTTACTGTTTAAGCCTGCGAATTATATCCTTAATAAGGATAATACATAACCAGACAATAAAGAGGAAAAAAGCCAAAGAAATAACACCACAAAAGACATAAAGAGGTAGTCGTTCAATCATAGCTATCTATATTATCACACCACAAAGATATAACAATACTTTGAAATATCAACTGTCAGTTAGCGGTTACAATATCAAGTATAGTAAACCGCATAACTTAAGGACTTAAGTATCCTCATTTTTTTGTAGAGTCGTACGGGCTCCGTTATCTCTTTGCAAAGATATAACACAACGTACAACATCAAGGCCAAACATGTTGCCTTTTGCTTTCTCCCAACAAGGGAGAAGCAACGGCAAGCCTTGCTTAATGTACTATAGTGTAATATTATTTGCATCGAGAAACAAAGCGACCGAACGACCGACGGATAAAAAAAAAGTCTAAGTAAGAGAGGAGAGAAACAAAAGCTCCCTCACTCTCTCCAGATAGAAAAGAATTAATTGTTAAGGTATATCAGTAGTATCAGTAGATTGGGTTACCTCAGTATAACCAGAAGGAGGAGTAGCAGAAACAGAATTATCTACCGGAATTAAACGTTCTATATCATGTACAGTAACATGTTTAAGATCCAATTTAGACAAATCCGGACTATCTAAAGTAGCATCTGGAGTACTAGTAAGAGCAAGACCTACATTTAAAGACTGACCTTGCATTAACTGTTTGACAAGTACAGATAAATGTACTGTTTGATTAGGTTTCGTATCCGAAACACTCGACTGTGGTAATCGTTCATGAAAACGATATTGGGATTGTTCAAAATACATAGCGATATAAATTATTACTCAATAAAAGCAGAGATAGGAGCAAGTATAAGATCCAAAACACATTTTAAATGCTGATAAAAACTACCAGAATACCAATCAAGATAATTAGATCTTGAACGAGCATCTAAAGCCTTATTCGATACAATATCTTTATACATATTCCAAATAGCATCGCAATCATCAACAGACAAATCGGAATGTCCATAATCGCGCAAAGACTTACGAAAATCATCTTTATTACCAAAGAAACCATTATAAAGTTTATTCATCAAATTTTGATCTCGTAAAGCTTGTAAGCTTTGGAAGGTCATTTCAGGTGCATAACGAAGCGCGATACGCTTTAAACCAGCCTCAACTGAATTAACAGAAGCAGAAGCCATTAAATTCGAATACTCAGCATGAGAAAGATATTTACGTATATCTAAATCTTGTTTAGCAATTGCATTTTGCCACTGTGCAATAGTAAAATCTTGACCTAGTTTAGCAAAGAACTCTTTATCTTGTTGCTTAAGTTGTTTATCTTGAGCCTCTGTAGCAGCATCACGATTTAAACGATTCTCAGTAGCAGTAAAGGTATTTTGTTCAACTTGAAGATCCTTTTGAGCTTGAATTCTTGTACTTTCAACTTCTTTATTAGCTTGAATCTGCGACTTCTGAAGATCTTTTTGAGCTTGGATCTGAGATTGTTGTAAAAACGTATCAGACATAGTACGAGCCATAGCCAATATGGACTCTATACTAATAGGAGCAACATTTGGTTGTTGTGCAGGACTGGCAGAAGCACTTTGGATTATACCTCCATTTTGTCCATATATCATATTAGGATTTAATCCAGCAGACCGTAAACGATCCATTTGCGCAACAGGGGAATTATAAGCATTGGTTTTATCCTGAATGTACAGTGATTGTTGAAACTGTTTATCAGATAACTTTTCAGCTTTATGAGCATTATAAATGCCTCCTAGAAAACCACCTACGGCACCTAATCCACTAGATAAAATCGAAGCTACAGCATCAGTCATTATTCTAGAACATTATATTTTAAGTTAGGTAAGGGGCGAAGTACATCTACATTATTGTAGGTAACAGCAAGTAAATGGTTATTCTCACGGTAAACAGGAAGAGCATCTTTTATAACAACAGAATTAAGACCATCATAACTATAATGATCAAGATAGATACGCTGAAAAACAGGTTTATCATCTTTTACTTCTTTACCATCTTCACCTACAGGAATAACACGTGTACCAAAAGATAAAGTAAACCAAGTTTTAAGCCAAAGAGTAGGGTAAATATCAGTACCAACTATAATAGGTTTAATATAAGGCAAATCAACTCCACTACTTACAGAAGAATCAAAAGCGTAACCCTTCATAAAAATATTACGATCAGCACCAAAAGTCAATTTACCTACCGAATAGTGTTCATCCTTAAAACGAGACAAAATCTCCTCAGCAACAGATTTAGCCTCTTCAGGGTAGTGTGAAATTTCCAAGAACTCTAAACTGAAATCATGAGAAGAACCATAATAAAGATCCTTAGAAAAAGGTTCAATTTCCTCAACAACAAATTTACCTATAACACGACGATTAGTTTCACGATTATAAAAAGGAAGATAAACTTCTTTATCACGAAGCAAAGAAGCATCATTTAAAAAGACAATACAAATAATAAAATCATCAGATTTTACAAGAAAATCAGCAGAACTAGGAACAAACGTCAATAAAACATAATAAGCCTGCTTTAAGTTCACAGAACCAGAAATATCACCATCAGGAACATTTACAACAGGGAAAATCCTATTATCAGGGAAACACTTAACGAAAGAATCCGATAAGGACTCCTTAGCAATATCTCTAGATAAATGCCAATAGTTCAAAGACTTTCTGAAATCACCAGAAACAATATCATTACCAAAACGTAACTCATCATAACGAGGAACATAGCCAAAAGTACCACTACGAGAAGGATCTAATTCTCTATTCTCCAATTCTTGAAAACCAAGGTTTACAAAGTGAGGGTTAAAGAAATCAAAGTAAGTCTTACGAGTAAACATCTTAGGACATCCTCCAATATTTGACACACGAGGACGAACGAAATGAAGACCAATTATTAATCCATGTTCATAAACATCATACTGAACACCATCAGCCTGATTAACAGAAACGGACTTACCATACAAAGTACCAACAGAACCTCCATCGGAAGGGGAGGTTTGTTCTACATCCGAAATATTCAACACACTATTTGAACCACCTAGGAATTTAGGTTGTTGTACTCTAGCATCAAGGGGGGCAACATCGAAAAACTCACGAATATAGTTAACATACTTACCACCAACACGAAGTAAACGCTCTTTAAAGGTTTGCAAACGTTCAGCCAAACGCATTTCAGGTACAGTAATAGTTTTATTACCATCCATATCCAACTGAACCATATCTCCATATTGAGTCTCAGTCTTAGCACTAGTGAAGTAATCATAACCTTCATTTACATAAAGCACTTGACCAAGTAAACTTTTAAGTTCAGCCTTTTCAAAAGATTGTGGATCAAAATCATCAATATACAACTTATTTAAATCACTACGCATGTAGAAAAAGTTATATATCATGTAATAAGCCAAGAATGGTAACGCATTAAGATCAGCGAAGACCTTACGAGCAGGAAGATCAAGAAACTCAGTTTTTAAACCGAAATAATCCATTAAAGGATACTTTTTCATATACTCACCAGAACTCATACCATTTTCAGGGCAATAAGTAAACAGATCGGGTACCTTATAAGCTTTATCAGGATCAGTAACCATTTTTTCATACTTATCAACTAACAAGCGGTAAGGAACATAGTAAAAGCGCTGGAAGTAATCCAAACGATGCATTAAAGGAGACAATAAAGGTACAGTACGTATCAAAGTAGTACTATTTACGCGGTATTGATCACCAGGAACAACTTCTTGACAAAGAAACGGAACTAACTGTCCCATTTCAAAACTACTGCGAGTTTCGCAGTCAAGGGAATACTTAGTTAAATTAGCCATATTAATCAGTAACAACAGATTGATTTAAAACAGAGACAAAGTCAATTAAATCTGGTCGAACTCCTTGTTCAACACAATACATACCATACATCAACAAAATAAGATCAGATGTACCAGATAATTCAGTACTAGGATCCAACAAGTTAGCAATAAAGTCGCGATAAGCAGACGTATTATTCTCTGAGGGGGGCGCCCAACGTGCGATAATTTCGCCAATAGTTTTACAATCATGTAAATTCTTGTAGTTAAAGATGATGATAAAAGCAGCACGGAAGCCGTATTTTAAATCCGAAAATTGGCAAAAACCATTCGAAGGTTCTATTTGACCTTTCCAATTATTTTCAGGACTAAACCTGATATTAAAGGGATTGTTTTTGTAACGCATAGTTATTATATTAATCTTTGGATATAACTTTATATCGTTGTTGTATTTGTTTGGAACGTCTATTTTGAAGGTATTCCATATTTGATTTGTACTCAGAAACAGTAAGCCCAAGTTCTTTAGCTCGATCTTGAAACTCAAGCTTTCTAGCATCAACACTATTATCAGGGGCAACTTCATTACGCCAGAGATCAGGAACTAATTTACGAAGATAAATACGAGGTAAAGCAAAAGACCTACCATTCAGTGTATAAGTAGGATAAGGTTTATTCGGTTCCAAATGAGACCAAAACCAATTAATAAAGGAAGGCTCCTTAAGTAATTGACAACCTAAACCATTAGAAGCTACTATAAAAGAAAACTTCTTCATGTAGTATTTAATGATATAAAGACCTTGTAAAGTCTTATTATTCCAATCAGAATCAAAAATATAACGCTTTGTAGAATCATTATTTTTTATATTACGAAATTGCTTACAAACATATTTAGTAAGATAGTGACAACGAGCGGGAGTAACATAATCACAAGTTATATTACCATAACGCCAACAAGAAGACACTAACGAACGAACAGAATCTAAAGATAAATCAACATCAAAATAAAGTAAGGCATGATAATGAGGCCTAAAAGTATTTTCACCATACTCATGACAAAGAAAATAACGTACCTTAGCTGGAGAAATAAAACTACGTAAACGCTTTAGAAACAATTGATAATGACGCTTTATTGGCATACAAAGATTAGTACTACCATGATGAGGAAGTAACTTTAAACTTGATTCATCATAAGTAAGAGTAACAAAATAAGCACTCTTAGAATATTGTAATTCTACCGAATTACGAAACATCCAAGACGAACGACGATTAATTTGACAAGCAAAACAAGTTCCACAAGGAACAGAGATTTTTACACCAGTTTTAGGGTTAACAACTTGTACTTGATTTACACACAACATAACTAAACTAATGATTAGGCATATTATGTTTAGTTTTTGTTGTTTGGTTGGATTTACACGAGTCTCGTGTAAAGTAAATACAGGAGCTATATTTGAAATTCCAGCCTTTTCAGATCAAAAAGCCCCCGAGAGTTCATGTTTAGCTCGTCAATAATTCGTACGATACACGGTTCTTTACTTCTATCGGTTCTTTAAGTAAGCAACAAATAATTCTTCAAAGCATTTGTGGAAAGCACAAAGAAGAATTTCACTACCCAGTAAAAAAGAATCCCCGATAATGCCTTATACTTCTCCTATAGATTTAGATTAGGAACGTTTAAAAACCTCATAGCTTCCGTCGGTATAGAAAACCCTTATTTCTGCGATGTTTTTCTCACCAATGGGCTGGCTAATTTCTTTTATCGCATTCTCAGAGGCTTTAATTGCCTCTAAAATAACCTCAATACCGCTTGTAGAAACGTCTTTAAGGTTATTGTTCTCAGTTTGATTTTGCTCGGCAAATAGTGTATTAGAGGAAACTGATACCGTAGTTGACATGGAATCGGTGTTGAAGTGAGGGTTTCCCTCTCCAAACAGTAACCAGCTCTTATTCCATTCTGGAAACGCTACTAGTATCCTATTTATAGTATCGAGCGATACGTTACTTTTTTCATTGACTATATTCGAAAGTACCGATTTTGAAATTCCAGCCTTTTCAGCAAAAGAACCCGAATTCATATTTAGCTCATCAATCATTCGTACGATACGGTTCTTTACTTCGATTGGGTTAATCTGTAAATCTGTCATTTTGTCCTCAATTACTTGCATTCTATTTTCAGAACTCAAAGGTACGGAAAGTTTATTTCATTTCTATAACCAGAATTGTCTACTGACACAAAGTATGAATTCAATAATCAGAACAAAACTATTTAACCGATGGGCAGACAGCATGAATTTAGGATGTTATCGACGTAAGTAAATTATAATAACATCTTATAATAAGCTGATTCCCATATTGATATTGTTGTTTTAGCTTGTTGATATCCCTGACATGTAGGCTTATACTAGTCTACAATAACAGTATTAGTGATAAAATAGTTACAAAACAATAAGCAATATTCTGATTTTC
>JASBZJ010000034.1 GCA_029983495.1 Porphyromonas sp. | reverse complement strand
TACATGCGCGGCTCTACAAACTAAGAGCTTTATGAGTGCAGCTTCATTCCAGGAAACCACAAAGGTGCTTAACGAAGCGGCAATCAATGCTAAAGTTGATAAACTCGAAGGGCTTAAGGAAAATGTTATTTGTGGTCACCTTATACCTGCAGGGACAGGACTACACCAGTGGAACGACTTGGTAGTGATGACTGAAGCCGAACACCAAAAAATTGAAAATGAACGCAAGCAAACGGGTCACGACCCCAATTACATTATCGATCAACGTGACTTAATGCCTGATGCTGTAAACTAAACAATGCTATAAAACAAGCGGACGCACAATAACGCAAACACAATATTACAATTACCCCCCACGGTATTCTGTGGGGGGTAGTTTTTTACGATGAATATATTGCAACAATTACAAACAGGCGGTTAAATACCTTACAGCATTGTTGTAGCCTAGTATTAGGAGTAAAATATTTTTAATACTCTGTTATTGATAGCTTTACAAGCTCTATTCGTGTAGAAGAGGAACGAAGAATTTCAAAAACATAATTTCCAATGGTAACAGTTTCACCACGCTTAGGAATACTTCGGTGTTCGCTAATTATAAAGCCAGCAATAGTATTGTATTCATCTTCATCAGGAATCGACAAGTTGCAAGTTTCATTTACTTCGTCAATTTCGGCTCTGCCACTTAGGATATAGACGTTTTCGGCGGTTTGTTTAATAACAATAGTAGCTTTATCGTGTTCGTCCTCAATTTCGCCAAAAATCTCTTCTACAAGATCCTCAAGTGTAACAATACCTGCCGTCCCACCCATTTCATCAATTACAATAGCCATCGAGCGTTTGCTTTGCATTAATAGCTTCATAAGTTTGTGCCCAAATATACTTTCAGGTACATAGAGTGCTTTTTTTATTCTTTTTTGCCAACCTTCGCCACGAAATACTTCTTGAGCATGAATGTATCCTACAACTTCATCGATTCCTTGGTTATATACAATTATTTTCGATAACCCCGACAAAACAAACATACTTTTAAGTTGCTCTAATGGAGTGTTAAGGTCGCATGCCACAAGTTCGTTTCGAGGTACCATACAATCGCGTGCTTTAACTTCAGAGAAGTCGATAGCTTTTTGCATGATTTTCACTTCGGTGTTGAGTTCTCCCCCATTGCCTTCGTTATCGAAATTGTTGCTTAGGTAATGTTCAAGATCCACAACAGTAAGTTTTGGTGCAAGACCTGTATTATTACCTCTACCCGTAAACCACGAAATTATTTTAGTAAGTAAAACGCAAAAAACACTAATGGGATAAAGTATTACATAGAAGAAAAACATAGCAAACGAAAAGCGTTGCATTACTTGGTTAGCTTTTCGTTTAAAGTAGCTCTTGGGGCGATACTCACCAAAAATAATGATGAAAAAAGTTGCAATAAATGAGTCGAGTACAATAATAAGTCCATCGGCAAGGCTCAGCTTACTCAAAAGTGGGTCGATAAATGCCGACATTAGCAAGCCATATACAACCAGTACGATATTATTGCCAACTAATAATGTGGTTATGCATAAGTCTGGGTTTGCAAAAAGAATTCGTAATATTGCAGCATTAGCAGTTTTTCGATCCTTTTTTATTTCCATGGTAAGCCTATCGCTACTAAGATAAGCGATTTCCATACCAGAAAAGAAGGCTGATAATAGAATAAAAAGGGCAATGCCCATGAGAGTTAATACTGTGTTGGGCATAGTATTATTGTTGCGTATTTTTTACCGGTTCGGTATGTGTAATGGGAGAGTGTTGCGTGTCGCCAGCATCGTTATCGTTAACAACTGCTGAGCCTCGGTTATTAAGGAATACGTACCACGAAAAATCCTGGCTGGCACGAAAACTTGTTCCAGTAAGGTTTCGTTCGTTTGAAATAACTGTAACCGAATCTTCTGAACTAACTAACCTAGTTTCGCTATCCCATATGAGGTGTTTAGCTAAAAAGGTGTCGCCAACCGTGTTTTCTACTTTCACATGCCCAATAAAATGCCACTGGCTTTTGCGAGTATAGTAATAAGCGGTATCGGCAACTAATGACGCTTTAGTTCGGTTGACACTATCAACTTCGATAGCCTTAAATTTGTGGGGGAAGTACCACCTAGCATTTTCGCCATTGTTGTAAATATACCAATCTTGGGCTATTATACGGTATTGCGTTACTCCACTATCGGAAACAGCCAAGTTAACATGGGTTGTATACATCGAGTAACCTTCTTGAGCTTCGGCAGTTTTATCAGCTATAGGTGGCTTTGAGTTGTTACAAGCAACAAAAATAAACACAAACAAAAAAAGCACTAAGGCAACCCTTAGGAATAGAGTCGCCCTTGTGCTTTTAAAGAATGTATGATAAAAAAAAAGAACTCATGCCCATGAAGGGTGTATTCGCTATTTATTTTAGCGAATAGTTGTTGATTCGCTAATCCAGCCACCAACCACAAAGCTACTTCCAACATTCAGGTCGGGGTGCATAAATATATCGGTTTGAGCTGGGAGGTTACGACGATAAATACCAATTAACCTAGCTGCTTCACTTGCAATGTTGGGGTCGATGCTACGTGCGCGTTCGAGCTTGTCGATAACGAGGTAGTAAACGCAACGTTGTTTTATAGGGTCGTCGGGGAATATCGAGCTTGCCGATGCAGCATACATTTGTGCAATTAGCAATAACGGTGTGCCATTCTTGGGATTTTCGCGAAGGGCTTCGTTAAACATTTTTCGAGCTTCGCTAAAGCTATTTTGGTCTTTACGGATAACCCCCATCATGGTGTGGATTGTTGCACGCAATGCGGGTTCACGCGTAAGTTCAAGTGCTTTAGCTAAGTAATCGAAAGCTTCAGAGGTTCGTTTACTATTTAATGCTTCACGAGCCAAACCAACGGCACTGGCTGCTGTAGGTTTAATAGCAAACATGTATTTACTAGCTTGGAAGTATATCGATTCTTTTTCGCAATCAGCATAGCGGAATAGGTCGAGCATGGCTTGTAGGAATGTTGGGTTATCCTTGTTAGCTTCAAGATCCTTGCCGAAAACATTCACAAGCATTTTGCAGTCGGCAAGCCCACTTCGTGCAAATAAGTTGTCGAGCTGTGCTTTAAGATCCGAAACGTAGTTAAAGCGAACCGAATCGTTACTTTGTTCGGCAAGTTCGAGCGATTTTTCGAGATAATCGTTCCCAATCATGTAGTCGTCAACATAGTGGGCATGCCAATCTGCATTACCAATAGCTTTATTCAAGGATGAGAATACATAGAAGTATACAACTTGGGGGTCGGCCTTTTCCCCTCCTTTAGTAACAAAAGGCTTCGTCCAATTGTAAAGTAGGTCATAGTCATACTTTTCTTTTGGAACATAAGCAAGGTACTCGGTAATCTTTTGCGAAACAATCCAATCCTTTGTGTACTTGGGGTCATCCCCAAAGTATACCATTCTATCATCGTAAAGTTTGAGGATCTTCTTAAAGATAGCATCTTTTTCCTCGGCTGTTTTTGCGTTTTGGTACTGCCATCCTAAAATTTTTGGTCCATAGATGTAAATATTTTTCGACGAACCAGGGCATTCGTTATAGGCACGATTGAAGAATTCTACCGCATCTTGGTAGTTTTTGCTTTTAGCATACGAGGTAAGCAAGCTTACTGCTTCTCGGCAACGTACACTGTCCTCTCCCGATCCCCAAGGGGTACCGTTATCAATTCCCTTTTGGGCGTTAAGCGATGTAGAGAGAACAAAGGAAAGAAAAGTAACAAGAGCGATGGAGATTATTTTAGTCGTCTTCATATTGTTTCTTTTATTGTTGTGGTTAATTTATCGTTATATAAAATGTATGTTCAAGGGCAGGCTTTGGGTTAGTCGAGTTTTAGTTTTCTGAACCAGCCTTCATTGAATCGTAGTCCCAAAGTAACCATCAGATAGTTTTCGCTAATCATTCCCTTTTCACGAGGCATTAGATGCTGATAATCGAAGGTAATATCGAGCTGCGAACGCCTATCCACAAGGGGAATGCCTAGCCCAAGTGCTATACCCCCCTGTAAGTAGCCACTACGTTTATTTGAGGTTATCGGAATCGTAAAATAGGCATTGGAACCATTTATCCCTAAGCGGTATTCCATTCGGTTCCAAATACTACGATCGGTGTATTTGGGAATAAAGCTGGCACCTAGCGAAAGCGACAATTGGTTTTGTGGTGTGAATAGGCTCATATCCTTAAATGTATCCTGCCATATACTGTATTTGACGTCGGCTTCAACAAAAAGTTTGTTTTTGTGTAGGTAGCTTATGCCAAGCCCGATGTTATGAGAGGTACGGTAAGCATCGTTGCTCGTTAGACTATCGTTTCGGATTATGCCACTCACTTGGTTATTTTGCATAATTAGCTCGCGATAGGTTTTTGTGGAATGATAGGGCAGAGATGGGCTATACGTTGCCCCTATTGTAAGTTGAGTTTCGTTGTTGTTCGAAAAGTTGTATGCCCATTGAACCCCAGCTTCAACATTAACCGCCTTAAGGTTTAGTATTTCGTAAAAATAGGGATTATAGGTACTAGAAACGGCAAAATCGATATTACGTTGGTGCGCCAAAGTTCCAAATCGGTAAGCCACATTTACCCCTAACGAAAGTGGTTTAATAGGGCGAACGCCTAAACCGAAATAAATATCGCTGAGGTTACCCGAACCTTGGAAGGTTTCGGTATACTTTAAATTGTTACTATTGCTTACCTGACCTGTAGTACCAAAGCGATACCCCACTGAGGAGTATGGTGTAATACCAGTACTTACGGCCAACCACTTGGTAAGAGGAAATAGTACTGTGATATATTCTAAGTTTCCTAATAAACGAGTGTCGTTATTTTTTCCTTCATTAAAGTGGCTCATCCCAAAGGATACCCCCATATCAAAAATAAAGGTTTGCGAATCAACGGCAACATACGAGGCTGGGTTAGCTGTATTAATTATATTTGATTTACGTGTTGCTATAGCAGTTCCCCCCATTGCTCGGCTCCAAGTAGAGCGAGCAGATGAAATAAGACCATAGCCGAAACGAGTATAGGGCGACTCGGTGCTGTTATTTTGAGCCGAGAGGGTATGCGTTAAGCACAGAACTGTGCTTAACGTTAGGATTATTATCCCTATAGGTGTGTTATTCTTTATTGTCATTGTGCTGCAATATCTTGTTTAATCCGACCATTAGCAAGTTTGGTATTGCAAAGGTCTTGTTTTTTATTCTATTTGCAAAAAATGGCCCATATCCTCCAGTAATGATAGTGTTGAACGTGGGCGAAAGTTCGGAAGCTCGTTGTATATAGCTTTCAATCTCAGCAATTATCCCCCTTGTTATACCATTAGCAATAGCTTTGACAGTAGTATCTGCAAAAGTATTGTTAAGGTCAGAAATCATAAAGTCTACTTCCGGCAATTCAGCAGTCGCTTCTGTTAGGCTTCGGCTTCGAGTACGTGGTCCTGCGCTTATATCGCCCCCGAGGTAATTTCCTTCAGCGTCGATAAAGTCGTATGTAATAGCAGTGCCAATGTCGATAATTAACGAGGCTTGATTGGGGTATAAGTAAAAAGCTCCAACAGCAAGAGCGAGCCTATCAGCTCCAAGCTTTTCGCGGTCATAACGGATACTGGTTAGGGGCACACGTGTTTTGCTTTCAAGTTTTACGAAGTTGACCGAGTGTCTTGCTAAATATTCGATGGCTTTTTCATCGGCTGTACCAACTTGACAATAAATCGATGAAACAGATGATACACAGCTTTTCGAGAAGTACTGTTCAAGAATTTCAGGGGTCAGCTTTTGGTAAATTGCAATGGGGGATATTATACCGTTTGTGGCGGTTGCTAATTTACAAAAAGAGTTTCCTCGGTCGATAAGTAGATTGATATGCGATTTCTCCATATAATGTTACTACTTCCCCAATTTGTTGAGCGTTAAAGGAACTTTTGTGTTACAACAACTTTTGTTTCTAGGGGAAGATATCTGGTGTACACCTTCGAGGTGCTCTTCGGCATGATAAGAACTACGAACAAGAGGTCCACTTTCGACGTACTTGAACCCTTTTTCAAGAGCTATTGCTTTATATTCGTCAAATTGCTTAGGAGTTATATATTCCTGAACGGGAATATGCTTTCGTGTAGGCTGAAGATATTGTCCAATGGTTATAATACTTGCTCCAGTTTGCAGAACATCATCGAAAAGTTCAAGTACTTCGCTCGTAGTTTCACCTAAACCAAGCATAATACCTGTTTTAGTAGTGATCCCTTTCGAGGCAATATAACTAAGAACGTTTAAACTACCTTGATAAGTAGCTACGCTACGCACCGTGGGAGTAAGCCGACGAACAGTTTCCATATTATGCGAAACTATGTTGGCACCCGCATCAAGGATGTTATCGATAGCTACCGTGTTCCCCTTAAAGTCGGGTATAAGCACCTCGCATGTTACCGATGGTGCAAGCTTATGTATTGCTAGCAGGGTTTCCTTCCAATGCTGGCTTCCACCATCGGGCAGGTCATCTCTATCAACGCTGGTTATTACAGCGTGTTTTAAGTTCATTGCAACAATGCTTTTTGCAATGTTAAGGGGTTCCATGGGGTCGAGGGGGAGGGGTTTGCCCGACTTAGTATTACAGAAACGGCAACAACGTGTACATATATCGCCTCCAATCATAAACGAAGCAGTTCCTCGGCTCCAACATTCACCTTGGTTGGGGCACTTTCCGCTTGCACAAATGGTGTGCAAGCAATGACCCTGAATAATATTGCGTGTGTTACCGTAGGTTAGTGAGTTTCCCCCAATGGAAACTTTCAACCATTCGGGTTTACGAAGGTATTTTCCTTCGTTTTTTTGGGGTTCTTTTAACTTCAGTTCCTTCAGATCCATACCCAAGGTAAGCTTATAGCTTCCGTTTTAGGAAATCTATTTTTCGTTCAAACAAGTGTAACCTAGTGTTACCTCCATAAATACTATGGTTACGATTAGGGTAAACAGCCATTTCAAATGGGATATTGGCCTGAACGAGTTCTTCAGTAAATAGTAAAGTATTGCGAAGGTGAACATTATCATCAGCAGTGCCATGGATAATAAGTAATTCGCCTTTTAGGTTACGAGCAAGCTTTAGCGGAGCTCCGCTTGTGTACCCCGAGGGGTTTTGTTGGGGCGTACGCAAGAAGCGTTCCGTGTAGATAGTATCATAAAAATGCCAATCTGTTACTGGTGCAACAGCTATTCCAGCTTTAAAGGTTCCCTCGCCTCGGCATAGGCAAAGTAAGGTATTATACCCACCAAAGCTCCACCCCCAAATGGCCATACGATTTTCATCAATGTATGGTAGCTTAGCTAAGGTTTTCGCAGCTGCAATTTGATCGTCCGATTCTAGTATTCCTAACTGTTGGTAAGTGCATTTTCGCCATTCTGTGCCACGAGCACCTGTTCCACGCCCATCTACACAAGCAACGATATAACCTTGTTCGGCCAAGTAGTTCGTCCAATCCATTTCGTAATGATCCAAAACTTCCTGCGAATTCGGACCACTGTACTGAACCATTAAAAGCGGATACTTTTTGTTAGCGTCAAAGTTCGAAGGTTTAATAATATAAGCGTTAACCGAAACACCATTTACCAATTTAATAGTTTCGAATTCAGCTGGGCGGAACCGGTACTTTGCAAGTTTTTGTTTGAGAGCTTCGTTACTTTCGAGGGTACGAACAGTTTTGCCGTTTCGAGCATTTACAACCGTGTAAATTGGAGGCATTTCACGATTCGAACGTGAACGAAGGAAAAAGCTGAAGTCGCTACTAAAAGTTGCATTATTCATACCTCGTTCACCTGCCAAAAGTGTTATTTTCCCTTTAGGGGTAACTTTAAAGATGCGCCTAGCAATAGGGGTTTCGTCAGCAGCTTGGTAATATACATTTCCGTTATTATCAACGCCATAAATTGTGGTTACATCGTAATTACCAGGCGTAAGGCAACGTATTTGTTGCCCATTTTTATCGAAGCTATAAACCTGAGCATACCCTCCGCGTTCACTAATCATAATAAAGTTATTGCTAGTTATGGCAAGGGTACTTATACAGTTTTCATCAACATAACATTTATCCTTTTCAACTAAAGCTACACGAGGTACAAGTGTTGCTGGGTTAATCAGGAAAAGCTTCATTTCGTTTTGCAGGCGATTTAAGGTTATGGCGGCGAGTTCGCCTCCCATCGAGGTAAATTCAATACGAGGCATGTAGCTATCCTTTTCAACTGGCAGGTTTACCGTTCGGCTCACCTTGTCATTAACATTATATACATGCAACGAGTAGGTAGAGTTCTTTTCTCCTGCACAAGGATATTTATATTGATATGTTAGTGGGGTATGGTTATTGAAGTCGTAAATTTGAAACCCATACTGAAGAACTTCAGTTTCGTCAAAGCGAGCATATGCCAAATACTCTCCATTACTGCTCCATGAAAGTAGCTTTGTTGCTGTAAATTCTTCTTCATATACCCAGTCGGTGGTGCCATTAATTATGCTTCCGAATTTACCATCGGTAGTAACCGCAACTTCAGTATCGAAGTCGAACTTGCGTATATATATGTTGTTATTCCTAACAAAAGCAACCATGCGAGCGTTAGGGCTAAAAGTAGGAATCATAACCTTTCCTGGGGTATTGCTCAAAGGGGAAAGCTGGTTCCTTCGAACATCGTAACGAAAGGCGTCGGCTTGCCATGAACGCCTATAAATGTATTCCACATTAGTGTAAATAAGTATTTCGTTACCGCCAGGAGCTATATCATACTCCTCAATTTCCTTTACTCCACAAGTATTTTTCATGTTCGATAGGTCGAACAACACCTTTGAGAGTTTCCCCGTCTCAAAGCTATATTGTTCAATCTTTTTTCGATCGGCTGAAATCGTTGTGTAGTATGCACCCCCCTCAGCAACTTTAAAAGTTATGCCTGCAGGTTTAGCACGGAACTCGCCATAAATAATACCTTTTAGGGTTAGGGGGGTTGTTCCGTTCTGCCCCTGGGCTACTAGGGATAAGCATAATATACCTAGCAAAACCAAGTATTGCTTGTATGCGTATTTTTGTTTCATCATTGGTTTTAATGGAAAGGATTCCTAACGTACCCCATGAGTGGTAATATAGCAGTAAGCTTCTACCTCGGGTGTTATGCTCCTGTTCTTATTTTATTGTGGATTGTTTTGTGCCTTTTACTAGTTCCATCTCAAGCAAAGGTGTTCCTTGCGCTTTCGTGTTGTCGTAGAACAGTAGGTTGTTGCCTTTTCGAACAATTAGTTTGGTTTTTTGCAGGAGTTGCGAAAGTACCGATTCTGCATTATTCCCTTCACAACCAACACGTGTACTAAATACGGGACCGAAAGTGCATATCCCCGTTGATTTATCGAGGGTAAAACTTGCGCCATACGAGTTACAGAAGCCAAAGCCCCCTGCTTGCATTTCTTCGAAATCGAAGCTAAAGGTCATTACGTCATCGCTAGCACTTTTTCGCATTATTTCGTGTCCGCTCATTTTGGCAATCTTCCAATTCCCATCAAAGCGGTCAGTGCCACCTTTCTTTGTTACACCACAGCCATTTAATAGTAGCATTCCTTGTAGTAAAGCAACTACTACGGCCATTGTATTTATTATCCATCTTTTTTTTGTTGTCATATTATACTAGTGAGGCAAATTAGTTGCCACTGTCGGCAAAGGTACAACATAGCAATCAATTTTGTGATCTTTCTTGTAGGTTATGCACCTGCCCTTTGTTATGAGATGGTTATCTTTGTATTGGTCTTTATTGTCGCCAAATAGCATTTGAATCTGAATTAAAAGTAATGTACGACCATTTCCAACTATCATCTCAGTATGCCCCAACAGGGGATCAGCCCGAAGCTATAAAACAACTTATTGATGGAGTAAATCGTAACCAACAGTGCCAAACGCTGTTGGGGGTTACTGGTAGTGGTAAAACTTTTACTGTGGCTAATGTTGTGGAGCAACTTAATCGCCCCACCCTCGTTGTTAGCCATAATAAAACTTTAGCTGCTCAGTTGTATGGCGAGTTTAAGTCGTTCTTCCCTAATAACGCTGTGGAGTATTTTGTATCGTACTACGACTATTATCAACCCGAGGCATATATTTCAACAACCGATACCTATATCGCTAAGGATATGTCCATTAACGCTGATATCGAAAAGTTACGGTTACGTGCCACAGCATCACTTTTAAGTGGTAGGCGCGATGTGCTAATTGTTTCGTCAGTTTCGTGCCTTTATGGTATGGCTGACCCCAGAGTGTTTGCTTCGTGTATTATAAATCTACATGTTGGTCAACGTATGCAACGGGGGGAGTTTATGCGTCTTTTAAGTGAGGCTTATTACACCAATGTACGGTTACAATTCGAGAGTGGCACATTCCGTGTTAAAGGCGACACAATTGATGTTTTTCCCGCCGTTGAGGGGTACAATGGAATTGCCTATAGAATTGAGTTTTGGGACGACGAAATTGATGCTATAAGGGTAATTCATCCCCTTTCGGGCAAAGTAACATCATCCATTAGCGAACTACAAATATACCCTGCAAACCTGTTTACAACCAGCAAGGAGCAAACGGTTATAGCTATTGAGGAAATAAAGCGCGATTTAGTTGTTCGTGTTCGAGAACTCGAAGAAGCAGGAAAAAGTATCGAAGCCACACGTTTAACTGAACGTGTGAATTACGATGTGGAAATGATTGAGGAGATAGGTTACTGCACAGGTATTGAAAATTATAGTCGCTATTTCGATGGTAGAAAACCTGGTCAAAAGCCTTTTTGCCTATTGGATTATTTCCCAAAAGACTTTCTATTGATTGTTGACGAAAGCCACGTAACAATGCCCCAAATTAGAGCCATGTACGGAGGCGACCGCTCTCGAAAACTAAACCTCGTTGAGTACGGATTTCGGCTACCTGCAGCTTTGGATAACCGCCCCTTAACCTTCAACGAGTTCGAACAAATGACGGGTACAACTATTTATGTAAGTGCAACTCCTGCCGAGTACGAGCTTCAACGTAGCGAGGGTATTGTTGTTGAACAAATTATTCGCCCTACTGGCATACCTGACCCCGAAATAGTTATTCGTTCTACGGATAACCAAGTAGACGACTTAATGGAAGAAATACGTATCAGGAAGAAGAAACATCAGCGTGTACTGGTAACTACATTAACGAAACGTATGGCTGAGGAGCTTAGCGATTACCTGCAACGAAATGGAATTGCAACAGCTTATATACACAGCGATGTAGAAACCTTGGACAGGGTAGCGATACTCGACGAGCTTCGTAAAGGTGTTTTTGATGTCCTTGTTGGGGTAAATTTATTACGCGAAGGTCTCGACTTACCCGAGGTTTCGTTAGTAGCTATTTTCGATGCTGATAAAGAAGGGTTCTTGCGCTCGCACCGTTCCTTAACACAAACAGCAGGACGTGCGGCACGACATGCCGAGGGGTTGGTAATCTTTTATGCCGATATCGTAACCGAAAGTATGCAAAAAACACTTGATGAAACAAAAGCGCGCCGAGAAAAACAATTGAGATACAATAAAGAAAACAATATTACCCCACGAGCTACTGTAAAAAGTAGCTTTAGCCTTGCCGATGAGTATAAAAGCATGCAAGAAGACATTAGCGTTTCCGATAGTCCGCTGGCAAAAGCCCTCAACAAAGCCGTTGCAAAAGGCAAGGGAAAAACGGGTACAGGTGGCGTTGAAGCTCAGCGTAAGGCTAACGAGCAAAACCAAGTATACCCAACATCGTATAGTGGAGAGCTTACCAATAATGCTGTAGATCCTTTGGTTAATATCCTTTCGCCCGATAAGCTAGAGGTTCTTCTGGAAACAACTCGTAAGGAAATGTATGCTGCTGCAAAGGAACTCGATTTTACCAGAGCTGCACGACTTAGGGATGAAGCATTTGCTATCGAAAAGGTTTTAAACGAACTAAATGCACGAGGTTAGGCACAATAATTAGCAGAGGCTAGTACATTCGTAGGTTCGTGTACTAGCCGTTATGTTTATTGTATCGAAAAGTTCCACCATATGAAACTAGAGCATAGCGTTTCACATGCAGGGGACTATGCGTAGCTTTCCTAGGGCGTAGCCGATTAGGCACCTTTTTCAGTCGCCAGGTATGTTACTTAACATATAGTTTAGTTTTTCTGTTCCCGAGGAGGACTGTAAAATATAAACGCCCTCAGGGAAATCGATTTTTATGAGACCTTTGCACGGCAGTAAGTCAGATTATAGGTTGTTATCTATTTGGTA
>JASBZJ010000033.1 GCA_029983495.1 Porphyromonas sp. | reverse complement strand
CAAAACGGGGACTCTTACCCAAGGGGAACCTACTGTAGTGAATGTTGAGCTTATGGAGGGCGTTGCTGAAAGTGAACTAAAAAAACTTGTTGCTTTAGAGCAACATAGCGAGCACCCCCTAGCTGGTGCTATATTAAAGTATTTCTCTTTTGACCAATTGCCCCATGTAGAGTATTTTAATAGTACTACAGGACGTGGCATAGAGGGGGTAATTGGTGGTGAAACTTACCTTGTAGGGAGCGAATCTTTTATCCATAAATATGGTATAACAGTTCCTTTTTTCTACAACAAAGGGCAAACTATAATTTACTTTTCCAACGCAACGCAGTTGCTTGCAGTACTAACTGTTGCTGATGAACTTAAAAGTAATAGCAAACAGGCCGTAGAGCAACTTAAAAAGGTAGGTATAAAGGTGTATATGCTAACAGGCGACCAAGCAGAAGTTGCAACAACTATTGCAAATAAAGTAGGCATAACCCATGTTGAAGCTCAGGTTTTACCTGAAGAAAAATATCTTTTCGTAAAACAACTGCAAGCAAAAGGCGACGTTGTTGCTATGGTAGGCGATGGAGTTAACGATAGTGCAGCTTTGGCGCAGTCCGATTTAAGTATTGCAATGGGTAAAGGGAGCGATACAGCTATGGACGTGGCGAAGGTTACGATTATTTCGGGCGATTTAGCCAAAGTTCCGCAGGCTTTACTGTTGTCGCACTACACGGTAGCCACAATTCGGCAAAACTTATTTTGGGCTTTTGTGTATAACCTTGTTGCTGTACCTATTGCAGCTGGAGTTTTATACCCTTTATGGGGATTTTTACTTAACCCAATGGTTGCTGGTGCTGCAATGGCACTTAGTAGTGTAAGTGTTGTTACCAATAGCTTGCGTTTGCGAACGAAGGATATAACGAAAAATAAGGCAAAGGTTGTTCAACGAGCATCGCAACAACCACAGCCCAATGTAACAATAGCGGACGATGCTCATAAAAGAATTTTATTAAGAGACAAGAACATGAAAACGAAAGATTTTAAGGTTGTTGGAATGATGTGCGATAACTGTCGCGCACACGTTGAAAACGCATTGAACTCGATTGAAGGTATTAAAGCCGAAGTTACACGTGAACCCGATATTGCTCGTATTACTTACGAAGGCGACGACCCCCAACTTGCCGAGATGAACAAAGTAGTTAAAGAAAAGGCGGGTGAGGATTATGCAATCCTTGATATGAAAGCTTACTGATTTGCTTGTCGTTGAATGTAATGTACGACGGAGTAGGAACAGTTTTTATTGTTCCTACTCGGTTTTTGTGGACTTCATTATTTTGAGCTGTACTTACTTATTGTTACAAAACAACAAGATTGCATGGGTACAAGTACCCTCGCTACAACTATGCCTAATTAACAATGTGTAAGTATTTAAAGGTGTGTAACCTGATGCTATTCTAATGCACATTGCTTAACCTTTATCTCGGTAGTAAGGTTGCGATTCTTTATTACGCAACAGTACCCCAAATGCGAATTAATTGTTACCTTTGCACTCGCTGGTGCGGAGCGTGTTTATTTATACCACAAGTAAACGCTTTGCCGAAATAGCTCAGTTGGTAGAGCAACTCATTCGTAATGAGTAGGTCGCCGGTTCGAGTCCGGCTTTCGGCTCATAGTAGTTGAAAGGAGGTTCTTTCCTTTATCTTATAGAGGAAAAGACCTCTTTTTTTGTTTTTCTACTGTAACCTACAAATGATAAATACAATGCGAAAAAAAACAATTACCCATTACTTAGGCGTATTTAGCCTAATGCTTTATTTTACTATGGCTTATTGCTATAGTATAAAAGCTACTCCCCCTGAAAATATGGATTTCTCAGTTCTTAAAACTGAGTCGCCACAAGATTCCTTCGAACTTACCGAAGGAATGTATAAAGCAGCAATTTCATCGGGCTTATGGAATGTGGTAACCCTAAATACTTATGCGAGTATGAAGTGGACCGCTCCGTATAAGAACGATAGTTTTTCCATTTCTCCAACAAAGTTTAGTGCTGCCGGCGAGTATTGTAGCTATTTAATTTCTCCAGCTTTGGATTTAAACAAGGTTGCTGGTAAAACACTTTCGTTTATGTTTACAGCAACCAGTAAAAAAGGTGATAGTAAATTGGATGTGTTGCTTATAAATAACCAAGGCGAAACCTTAGTAAAACTGGCAAGTATTGATAAAACTTCGGCAAATAGCCAAACTTTTATTCCCGAAAATATTGTTATTCCGCAGAATAAAGGCGTTGGTTTTATTGCCTTTGTGGCTAGGGGAACACTTAAAACTTCGTTTGTGCAATTAAAACTTAAGGATATTGCTCTCAAGTCCACCAATCAAACACCAAACATACGCTTTTCACCTTCCGAGGGGTTAAGCTTCGATGTAATTGCAGCGGGTGAAACGAGTGTGCAAAAAAGCGTGCAAGTGTATATAGCTAATTTTAAAAGTGGCGTACCTTCCGTTTCAATTAAGGGTATAAATAGCGAGGATTTTCGCATTCACAACCCTAATGCCTTATCGGTTGCTGGTGGCGAGTTAATGGTTACCTTCGAACCCAAGGGTGGAGGTAATAAAAAAGCCTTTATTGAAGTGATTGCTGGAAGTGCGAGAGCCGAAATTCCGTTGCAAGGAACAGCCACAGGGGCTACTCCTAAAATAAAAATATCGGCAACCCCCACTACAATTACTTTCCCTGAAACTGGCATAGGGAAAAAAGCGAATCCTATACCCCTTAATATTGATATTCAGAATGCAACAGAGTTGCCTACCATTACGATAAATGGACAAAATAAAGCCGATTATAGCTTGTCAAACTTAAGTAAGTTAACTATTAAAGGGGGTGGGGTAGTTGTACACTTTACACCTAGTGCTACTGGTTCTCGAAAGGCTGTTATTGCTATTGATGTTCAAGGTACACATATCGAAGTACCCCTTAGTGGTAATGGGAAAGGTAACAATAACCCTATCCAAAAGGAAGATTTTGAATTGTTAGAGGATCAATTCTTTTATGAATTTGATAACAGTGGTAAACCTATAAAATGGGAAACTAGTGGAATAGCTAAAAAAATCGAGAAAGGTTTTAATGGAAATACAGGCTTTGCTGTTGAACTCGATGCTCGTAATAGTAATTCTGAAGCCTCGATAAGCCAAAAAGTGAATTTAGCCAACAGTAAATACCCTGTAACTGCTGGAACTGTTCTCGAAGGGATGGTTCACTTTAAGTCGATGGAACCTAAAATCGAAAAAGGAGCTTTCCGTTTGGCATGTCAATGGCTCGATAGCAATGGGAATGTGTTACCCTCGAACGAAGATGCATTTATGAACAATAGCTTCTTTTTCGATAAACATAAAGCATGGGACGAGATTCGCTTCCGCACTATAGCTCCTGAGGGTGCCTCATACTTTTCTTTTAAAGTGGTAGTTGCAGCAGGTGCTTTAGTGCATGTTGATGATTTTAGCCTTTTGCAACTCACCCCTAGTAATGCAAAGATGCAGTTTATTTCGGTGCTGCAACATATTAATAACATACATGCCTCGTTAGGAACAAATCAACAAGGAACTTTGCTTGTTCAAACTATGAATCTAATGGGCAATAGAACTCCTGTTATTAATGCTAAGGGAGGTACATTAACGCTATCTCCTTCAGCTCTACCACAGGGCACGGCAGTAAACACTATAAATTACACTTATGTACCTTCGAAAAAAGGTAATTACTATAATGGTGCTCGAGTAATGTACAACGATGATGACCCCATAGCATTGTCAACATTTAATATCGATATTATCGACCCAGCAAATCCCCCCTTAATAAAAGCAGAAGAGACAACATTGCCAACGGCGGAAAAGTTTACTACCCTGGTGAATACTCGTAGCGAACAATTGATAAATTTTATTGCCACGGGTTTAATTGGTTCGGTAACAGTATCGATTGTGCAAGACGAGGCGGGTATATTCTTACTTAGCACATCGCAATTATTTTACTCCGAATCGAAGGATAAACTATTAAATAGCAATGTAAAGCTCACTTTTGCCCCTCGTTCCGAAAAGCAATATAATGCAACTTTGGTACTAACATCACCACGAATGGCTCCTGTACGTATACCTATTGTTGGTAAAGGCTTTGTTCAAAAAGGTGATTGGCAGGAAACGTTTGCTTCATCGCAACCCGCTTCGAAAAAGGATGCTCGGTTTACTGGTGCAGCGTGGAATTCATATTATTTCTTAGATAAAGGATATTATAAACTGCAGAACGCTACTTGGATCGAAAAAGGAGCTTTAACGCTCGAACCTAACGGGGTGCTTGAATGCGACGAGTTTTTTAACGATGGAATTATTTCGCTAAACGTAACCCTAAAAGGAAAGCCAGCGAACGATGGGGTAAGTATTGAATATACTACCAATGGCGGAGGTTCGTTTAAACAAGCTAAAGCTACTGCGGAAGGTTACCTTATAAATACTCATAGACCTACACGTTTTAGAGTAGTTAATAAAGGTAATGTCGAGCTTACCTTGCAACAAATTACTGCTAAGGTGGCAAGTAAGGAGCAACGAATAAATTACCCTAAGTTAACAAACGAAGCGATAACCCTTCTTGGAGGAACACCTTTGGTTCAGTTAAATGAAGATTTTAACTCCATGCGCCATACGCGCGGTATAAATCTCGAAGGTTGGCAAAACTTTGCTTCTGTTGCAGATCGTCCATTCTTTGGCTGGGCTCAAAAAAATAAAACTAACGGTAAAGTAGAAGAGGTTTGTGCTCAAATATCCTTCTTTAATAGCTTAAATAAAGATGATGAACGTGAACAAGAAGCTTGGTTAATTACCCCTACGCTTTCGTATAAAAAAGCCGCAAATAAGATACTTACATTTCGACTTCGCTACGAATTGCCTACCGAAAACGGTAAGGAACAGTTTGGTGTTTACATTATTACGAAAAAGGGCGAGCAACCAAACTTAACCTTTATCGACCTTACGAAACATACTATGGTAAAAGAACTTAAGGAAGATAGATGGCACGATTATTATATCGACTTAAGTACAATTAAGGAACTCGAAATAGAGGACTTATTCCACGTTGCATTTACTATGTACAGCCCCAAAGGTGGAAAGTATACGTCGCTTACATTTATGGTTGATGATGTAACGTTTGGTAACCCTGTGTTGCCTACTGTTGAGGTTGATAAGGAACAAATAGCTTTTCTGTTTAAAAATGGGTTAAAACAGGAACCTCAGCCAATTCATGTTTTTGTTCAAAACGGTCAATTCCCCCCAAGTACAATACTTGTTCCATCTCATTTAGCCGAAACATTCCCTATTGATGATTCGGATTTGACAAAAGATGGGGGAGTGGTAACCGTTGCTTACAAAACAAAAGAGCATAAGCAACATGCGGCAGCTTTGATTATTTCTGCACGCAGAGGAAATTCGAAAATGGTACGAATCTTAGCTGCTGAAAAGCTCGCTGCCCAGACTATTACGAAGAAGGGAGTATTTGAGGTTTTTCCCACACGAAGTTCAACCGAGATTAACTTTTCTTTGCCTGTTGCTACATTTGCCCTATTCGATATGAACGGCAATAAACTTGAAGAAGGTCGAAATGCTGAGACGTTAAATATTTCGTATCTAGCTAGTGGTAATTATATCCTCGTAGTAACCCTTCCTGGCGATGATGCTCTCTATACAACACAAATAACAAGGTTGTAAAACAGAAACTTTGTACCATTAAAAGGTCATTGTAGTATTATACTACAGTGACCTTTTTTGCTGATATTCGGTACAGTCTCAAAAAGTATGTACGGTTCAAAAGGGGTTACTTTGTTGGTAAAAAAATCAAGTAAAAGATATGACCCTTACATAAAATCAAATTAAAGAAATAATTCGCAATGCTATAAGGGAAAGTATCCCTATTGGAACAAGGTATAGTAGAAGCTCTTATGCTAGTAGAGCGTAGAATTTATAACGAGTCACATAACGATATGAGCTGTGTTTTCGCAACCGCCGTCATTTCGGGAATACTACCAGAATAGAGCATGCCAATGAACGTTATCAAACAGAATTCCGATAACAATGCTTGCTATTTACCATTATGCAACAGTCTTATTTTTATTGCGGTATGTAAACTTTGGCAACAACCTCGTTATACTCTTCTTTGGCTCGACTATTTATAGTAATTCCTCCACCACTATGGTAATACATCATTCCGTTATGTTGGGCAATAAAGCGGATAAGTACACCACTATCAAGTTGTTTCCCATCGAAGTAACCAAATACTCCCGAATAAAAGCCACGTGGCTCCTGTTCAGCACTATTAATAAGTTTACATGTAGCTTGTTTAGGAGCTCCACTAATCGAACCCGCAGGCAAAAGAGCTTCGAATATATCACCAAGGTTTTGCGTAATTATTTTACCTGCAATTAGGCTACTTACCTGTAGTAAAGTGTTCTTACTTGTTGTAAGACGGTCTATGTAACGGAACTTTTCAACCGAAACATTTGTTGCAATACGAGCTAGGTCACTACGCATTAAGTCAACAATAGTGTAATGTTCGGCTGTTTCTTTTTCATCGCAAAGTATTATACGTTCAGCCTCTGGCAATGAAGCATCGATTGTACCCTTCATGGGGCGAGTTTCTATGCGTTGTGTTTCGAGGTTAAGCGAAACAAAACTTTCGGGCGAGAAGCATACAAAATTATTGGGAACAAGTATTTTATACCTTGCTGTAGCACGAAAGAATAGATCGTCAAGGGTTAAATTCGTCCGTATAGGCGTACGAACGGTAAGATTTGCGAGAAACGAATCACCTCGTTGCAAGCCATTTTGAATTATCTCGAAGCTCTGCTCGTACTGCTCGAAAGGAATTGGTAGAGCCTCGAAGTATTGTAATTGTTGCCCCGAGGAGCAATTGTTAGGTATATTGCTTGCTATGGGGGTTTTGAACAATACTTCGGTTTGCTCAAGAGGCGTAGGAATAATAAAAGCCTGGCTAAGATCGTAGCTAAAAGCAAATAAAAAAGGGGATCTACTATTCCCCAAAGAATTCATTTTTGCAAAAACGCTTTTGCTATTTTCTATATTAAACATAACATGCTTAGGGATGAGGTTGAATAAGTTGTAGCTCGTTAGGGTCGAAGCGTTCAAGCAGTTGGGGAATATCATCAACAAAAAAAGCATGTTCGAGTGAAAAGTTCCCCGAGTGTGTTCGTTCGAGTGCTGTAAGGTAAGCACCACTTTGCAAGGCAATCCCCATATCGCGGGCAAGGCTACGAATATAAGTTCCTCGGCTACACGTAACTGCTATTTTTGCATATGGGGGAGTAAAGCTAAGCAATTGTAATTTGTGTATGGTTATAGGCTTAAAAGGGAGTTCAACCTCCTTACCCTTACGTGCAAGTTTATATGCACGCTTCCCCCCAATTGAAGTTGCACTGAAAAGAGGCGGTTGCTGCATAAGAGTTCCCGTAAAGTTTTCCATCACAGCCTCAAGTTTTTCGCGTGTAATATGCTCCCAAGGGAAAAAATCATTTTCGGGTTGCTCGCTATCGAACGAAGCTGTTGTCGCTCCCATCTTAAGTTCGGCTACGTATTGCTTCGTTCCATCCATTAAGCTTTCTATACTTCGGGTAGCTTTGCCTGTACATAGTACTAAAAGCCCTGTTGCTTTAGGATCCAGAGTTCCAGCATGTCCAACCTTTAACTTCTTAATTCCTAAGCAATGTTTGGCTTTAATACGGAACTGATTTACGATATCGAAACTACTCCAATCGAGTGGTTTGTTAAAAGGGATAATGCTACCCGAAATAAGAGGCAGGAGTTCGCCCTTATCGAACGAACTACGATCGTACACTGTAGGTGTTATTAAAGCCATTAATTTAGTTTAAAGTGAGGTTTACCCCTGATGCCATAAGTATAAGTATGGTTGCTCCAGCAAAAATACGATACCAACCAAAAGCCTTAAACCCATATTTAGTAAGGAACTGTATGAAAAATTTTATGGCAAGCATAGCTACAATAAAGGCTATGATATTGCCTAATATTAGAGTCGTAGCATTCTGTTCAAAAACAGCTACCCCGAACTGTTTATATAGCTTATAAGCCTTTAATAGTGTTGCCCCAAGCATAGTTGGAACAGCCAAAAAGAAGGAAAATTCAGCTGCTGTTTTTCGGTTTAAACCTTGTTGCAACCCTCCTACAATAGTTGCCATTGAGCGCGAAACCCCAGGTATCATAGCAATGCACTGGAATAAACCAACAACAAAAGCGTTATGCGGTTTTACGATACTGTTATAAGAATGTGTAAATAACTTATCGATAAAAATCATAAACACCCCTCCAGCAACAAGCATAGCTGCAACAATAGTTACGTCCGAAAGGAGCTTATCGATGTAGTCGTTTAATAATAACCCTATTACTGCTGCAGGTATGCAACCTATTACTATTAGTAAATAAAACCGAATAACCGATGGAATATTTTGGGCTGATTTAGTGTCTGGACGCTTTTCTCCAACGATAGAAATTGCGCCTTGCGTTGTAAAGAATTTACGCCAATAAAGAACAACCACACTTAGTATTGCCCCAAACTGAACCATTACCGTAAACGCACGAAGGTATTCGGTCGATTCCATATGCATTATGCCTTGAGCTACGATCATATGCCCCGTCGACGAAACAGGTAAAAACTCAGTTAGCCCCTCCACGATGGCTAGGACAATAGTTTCGAGAATGCTCATAACGCAAACTGTTTATTGGGGTTTATTGGGTTTGTTTTTCCGAGGAAGCATTATGCCCACGATCATAAGTACAAAGCCAGCAAGGCATAAAATAGGTGCCACGGTAATGCGTTGTGGGGCAAAAATACTAGGGTTAAATGTTACGCCATCGGGGCTTTTACCGCCATGCATAAGTACAAAGCCTAATACGATTAATACTAATGCTGTAATAATTACGATGTAATTTCGTTTATCGAAAAGTAGTTTGTTCATAGTAGCCTATTTAATATTAAAGGGCAAGAGGTTTATCCGAGTATAATACGACTTCCATCCATACGAATATATCGTCGTGTGGCAAGCAACCCCGTAATTAACGAAAGTAATATGCCCAAAAGTGGCAAAAGTATAGCAATACCAATAAGGTAAGGGGTTGGAGCATAGCGAAGAACGGCATCGCTCATATAAGAGGCAGCTAACCACAATGAGCCTGCAACAAGTACATCCGCAAGTATTCCGCCCCACAAACCATTCAAAACGGTTGTTTGCAAAATAGGTTTACAAATTTGGCGGTATGGAGCACCCAGTAATGTCATCGAACGTATTAAAAACCGACGTGCGTATATTAGCAAATGTGTTGTATTGCTCATTTGAATGATAGCAATAACGAGCATCAACACTATACCGATATATAATACCAACGATAGTTTCTCTATAACGGCATCAACCTCGTCAAGCACATCGCCACGGAACTCAAAGTTCGAAACTCCACCAAGCGTTCTGATAAGACTATCAACCTTAGGCAGACTATCGCGATTGGCATAACGAGCATGTAAATTAAGTTCAATACTAGGGTAAAATGGGTTATACCCCAATACTTCTACTGGGTTTTCGTTTAATTCCTTGCCAACCTCCTCGGCAGCTTCGCTGGGTGATATGTACCTTACGTCCTTTATGGCAGGCTGTTTTTTTAGCTTTGATGTAAGAAGATTTATTGACGCATCGGTAGCATCCTTTTCGAGCATAAGCGTGAACGTAAAATCCTCCTGTACTTGCTTTTTTATTCCTTCCTGCATAATCTTAACCAAGCATATCCAGCCAAGTAGTACAAGTGGTAAAGCAATGCTTACTACAGCTACAGTTCGTGTACGAAGCGATACTCTTATGCGTTTTTCTTTTCTCGTTATTGCCATTTTGCTCCTCTTTAGTCGTTGTTGATACTCCGCCACTCCTAAAAAAACATTCTTTGGAGGGAACGCTACTTGCAAAGGTACTCTATTTTGAGCAACATTAAGCGACAAGTGAAGCTCGGCAACTGCTGGCAGGTTACCGTCTTAGGGAAAAGCGATGCGCATAAAAAAGCTACACTCTGAGTTTTTCGTCTCACAGTGTAGCCTTTTTTATGCTGTAATAACAATATTATGTTCCTATGATACCCTCAAAGAGAGTTGTAGAGAACAAGGAACCTCATCATTGTATTAGCAAGTACATCGTTTTAGAAGAAATTTCCACGGTTATCGGTAATCTTCATGCCTTTAATGATACTTAAAAAACTACGATAACCAAGCGACTGACCTACGCCATTACGCATTTGCTCGAGGCGTGCATCACGAGTTTGTGAACTTGTGGTAACAGCCTTATTTTCTGCAAGAGGTTTAACTACCATAACTTCGGTTTGAGCACGGAACGGAGCGGAAATACTTCCAACCTTAGTAGCGAATGATTCACCAGCAAACTCAGCAGGCATTTGTCCGTTTGGCATAATGGTAACATTCGCTAAGGTATCAATAGTGCTTTGCATTGCGGTAGCATATCCTTCGAGCGATGTAATATTTTTGCTAGCCAAGTTTTTAGCAAATAAGTCTCCACGTTTTTCAGCAACAAGCTGATTCTTTATTTGTTCTTTCACTTCGCTCAAGGGTACAAGGTCGCCCTTTATAGCTTTACCAATACGGGCAATAACCAGGTAATCATCTCCACATCGGAAAATTTTGTCGTTTACATCGCCTTCCTTCCCACGCAAAGCCCAACTTACCACCTCGCGGGAAGAAGGAATAGAACCCAATGTTTCGCTCGAAGCTGCTACAGCTACATCGCGCGATACTGATAAACCTTCAGCTTCGGCTTCCTTTGCCATTTGGTCGAAGTTGCTATTGTCCTTGGTTAAAAGGTTATTTAGTTTACTGTGTGCCTTACGGTAGGTTTCGTCTGAAAAGATTGCGGGAACTTGTGTATAAGCAATTTTATAGAGGTTACCCACTTCGCCAAGTTCAGCTACCCGCATAATAACTTTGTTATTGCCTTCGCCCATAACAAATGCACGTTGAGGGGTAACCTTAAATAGGGTATCGAGCCCCGAGCGAGACACAACACTGTGAGAAAGGTTCCTTTCGGCAATACCTGTTTGTGGGTTATGGGTCGTTAAATAGCCATTGTTTGCCTTTGTTTCGGGGTCTATTGAATAGGTAGCCACCATTTCATCGAAGGTCTTTGTTCCGTTATTAATGGTATTTACGAGGCTATCGATATGCTTTGCATTAATAGAATCGAGAACAATAACCTGGGCGGCAACTGTTGTGGGACCTTGCTTTTTATCAACTAGTTTAATTAAGTCGTAACGGTCATTCGCTAATGTTGGCGTATTTACAGCACCAACTTCGGCAGACTTAATAAAACTAACCAAAGGCTCCGCCAACCCTAGCATACCAATTTCGGTTTCGCTAAGATAGAACTTGGGGGCAAAACCTTCGTTATAATTCCTTGTTACAGTTTCTTCCTCATTTGTAGCAGCGAGTTCACTTTTAGCCTTTAGCATATTGCCTTGTGCATCGGCAAAATCCTTTTGACTAGGGCGGATTTGCAAGCTAATGTAATCTACAAGTTTGTACGGAGCTTGTAACTTATAGAACTGGGGATGATCTTTATAGAAAGTACTAATATCAGCATCGCTAACCGTTACCTCCTCGTTTGTATAAGCGGTCGATGGAGTTCGTACAACAGCAACCGAACGGCTTACATCGCTAGCAAGGAACTTTTTATCAATATCATTTAAAGTGTAGCTACGAGCCATAATTGCACTATACTTCTGCATGATGCGTTCGTTTATAATGCTGGATGTAAGGTTACTCCAATTTTGGCTTATACGTGCATAAGCTTGTTGGTATTCATTAGGAAGCTTTTCGATGTTTTTTGAATCGATTTGTGAAAGGAAATCGCTTATAGCCTTAGGGTCATTAGCATTAATACCCATCTGTTGGAAGAATTGCTGTGCCGAACGGTTTTGCATTACGCCATTGCCACTAATAAGTGCGTAAAACTCCTTACCGGTAACCTTTATACCAGTTTCTTCTTGGATTTTTTCGATGGCAGCATCCTGAATAAATTCCTGAGCAAGCTGATTGTTCAAACGGATTCGATCTTCTTCCGAAAGCTTCATTCCCTGAGCTTCGGCGGCTTCGGTCATTTGGCGGAGCCTTTCCTGATAAACATCGTACCCGATTTTTTTGCCGTCAACATTAATAACAGTTTGCCTGTCGCCTTGTACAACAGATCGTCCGGAGCGGAGTCCATCTCCGATGATGAAAGCTAAGAGGGCTACGCCAATAACTATTATTAGTAGCCCTGCGCGATTTCTTATCTTTTGAAGTGTAGCCATATTTGGTTGATATATATTTCTCTACGGAAGGCAAAGTTACAAAGAGTTACTGACAAATAAGAGCCTTACGAAGTTGTGGTATAACGATGAGGAATAATACCACACCGTTCGAAGGCTCGGAAGGAAAGCTTGAAGTACTAACTCTACACCTTG
>JASBZJ010000032.1 GCA_029983495.1 Porphyromonas sp. | reverse complement strand
AACCTTTTCGATTTTCATGATAAACGAAATGGGGGTTCCACCTTCGCCACAAGCAAAGCATTTACAAATATTTTTCGATGCCGAAACATAAAATGAAGGTCGCCTATCATTATGGAAAGGGCATAGACCAACATAGTTAACACCACGTTTTGTAAGCGAAATATAATCGCTTACCACCTCTACGATGTTAGCTACATCAATAACTTGTTGCTTTGTCGCTTCAGTTATCATTATTTATTGCTTGCGGGGGGTTACTCCTTATAATAAATACGCTTAATACGCGAGGCAAAGTTAGCAACTACTTCATAAGGAATAGTACCTAGGGCATCGGCAATTTCAAGCAAATCAACGGCCTTTTCGCTACCAATAAGGGTTACATCATCGCCTGGGTGTAGTTCACCTTCCAATGCCGAACTAAGATCGAGCATCGTTAAATCCATACATATGCTACCAATGGTTGGGAATACCTTACCATTAATAACTACCTTACCCACGCCATTACCAAAACGGCGATCGTAGCCATCGGCATATCCAATGGGAATAATACCAACTTTGCCCCCATTAGGTAAAACACCACGCCTACCGTAGCCAATCGTTTCGCCTGGTTTAACCTGCGATATTTGCATCAGCACAGTTCTCAAAGTTACAACAGGCTCCAAAAAAAGTCGCTTGGTGGGCGAAACCCCGTAAAGACCTATACCTAAGCGAACCATATCGAAGGCAGCCTCGGAATAACGTTCGCATCCCGCAGTATTTAACACATGGCGTATAGGGCGGTAACCAATAATATTAGCAAGGGTTTCGTAAGCCTTTAGATAGCTCGTTATTTGGTTATGTGTAAACTCGGACTGAGAAGCATCGTCTGCAGCAGCAAGATGCGTAAAAACACTTTTAATTTGAAGGATATGCTGATTATTTATTTTATGAGCAAGGAACTCAGCTTCAGTAGGAGAAAACCCTAGCCGATGCATACCTGTATCGAATTCAAGGTGAACAGGAAAATCATTAAACCCTTCCCGATCAATTGCGGTAAGAAGCTTTTCGAACTGAGGCATAGAGTGAATAACGGGTTCGAGTTGATAATCAATTAACGTGTCAACTTCGCGAATACTTGGATCCATAACTACTATAGGAACACGTATTCCCTTCTGTCGTAACTCCTTACCTTCATCAGCAACCGCCACTCCCAAATAATCAACTTTAGCTTCTTCTAAGGCAAGTGCAGTTTCATATGCTCCCAAACCGTAGGCATTAGCCTTAACCATAGCCATTATTTTAGTAGAACCAGGCAATAAGGCTCGGTATGCATTTAGGTTAGTAACATAGCTTTGTAAATTCACCTCCAAGGTTGTTTCATGTCCTTTTTCAGCAAGCCGTTCAGTTATGGCTTCGAACTTGTACTGCCTTGCTCCTTTGACCAATACCGCCATATTACTTATTTTAACCGGCACATCGCTTTCGAGCATTTCCTCGGTAGTGGTAAAAAAGTAGCTTTGTAGGCCTTCGAAGTTATAACTGTAACGTTGTAACTCTTTTCCAATCCCTATAAACAGTTCGCAGTCGTGTTTTTTAATCATTTCGGCTATCCCTCGGTATAGGCTTTTAGGGGTAAGCGAACTTTGCAGTATATCCGAAAGTATAACCGCCTTTTTTAAGTGAACGTGCTCAGCACGAAGCTTCAAAAAGTCAAGCGCAATCGAAAGCGAGTTCACATCGTTATTGTATGTGTCGTTAATAATTACGTTCCCATGTACACCAGGCTTTACTTCAAGCCTCATTCGTACTGGCTCTAACAAACTTGCTCGTCTAACAACTTCAGGTAGCCACTGTGGGTAAACATAAGCTACGAGGGTTAAACAATGCAGTATATCCACTAGCGATGCTTCGTCTACAAAAGGCACACTAAGTAAATACTCGTCACCCTTGCACAAAAAAGTTATTTGAGTGAGGTTTTTGCCATGGTAGTACTTGTGGCAACATTGAACTTTTATTAATGCGCCATCGGCATTTTTACGAGTCCAGGTAATTGCTTTATGCCGTAAACCCGCATAAGCTATACGCTCGGCAATAGTTTGGTTATCGGCTTCATATATTATGGCCTCAGCATTTTCAAATAACACAAGCTTTTCATCAATCTTCTCCTCAAGGTCGGTAAAATTCTCTTGGTGTGCGGCACCAATGTTAGTAAAAATGCCATAAGTAGGTCTAATAATATTTTCCAACCGATCCATTTCAGCAGGTTGCGAAATGCCAGCCTCAATAATAGCGAGTTCATCCGAGGGGCGCATCTTTAGAACTGAAAGAGGAACTCCTAATTGCGAATTATAGCTACGAGGCGAACGAATAATACGAAGCTTTTCGGAAAGCAATTGGTAGAGGAATTCCTTAGTTACTGTTTTACCATTACTACCTGTTATGGCTACTACTGGGTAAGTAAACTCGTTACGCCACACACTTGCTAATTTTTGCAATGCTTTTAGTGTATTGGATACATACAACACATTTGCCTCGTTAAGAACCTCCTGAGGGATTATAGCGTCATAAGCAACTACAAAACTCCGCACTCCCCTAGAGAAAAGTTCTTCAATGTAGTTATGGCCATCACCCGAGCCAGTTCTCAAAGCAAAGAACATACTACTATGGGGATGCAATAACGAGCGACTATCGGTCAAAATATATTCGATAGTATCGTTATTATGAACAACCACTTTACGTGGCACAAGCTTTTCGGTTATAGTTTTTATGTTGTACATGATAATTACTTATTAGCAGGTTCAACTAATTCGAGCGGTGTAGCACTAACTATTCGGTCAAGCACACTCTTTGGGGGTAAATTACGGCTATGCTTTTCAATCCATTGAGCAATGTTCTTACTATGCTCGCTTAAGGTTTCGGCATTGCGACTCTTGTGGTTAAGCATTGTAATAAGTTTTTCGGCATTGCGGTATTGCTCTTGTGGTATATCCCAAGCCCACGACTCAATAAAACGTTCGAATATAATTTGTTCGGCGAGAGGCGAAGGGTGTACTAAATCATCGTTATAAAAACGATAATCTCTTAACTCATCGAGCATAATTTCATAGGCGGGGAAATAGAATACTTGCCCAGGGAACAAATGCTGTAAGTTATCGCAAAGTAACAATAAGCGAGCTTTGCTTAACCGGCTTTGGTGTGCCCCATAACCAAGGTAACGTATAGGGCTTACCGTAACAATGACCTTTAGCCTTGTATTTATTTGTAGCAATGCACGTAGTTGCTCGGCCATTACATAGGTTAAAGCCTCAACCGAAGCTAACTTAAGCGAAAAGTTTTGAGCTGGTAATTTATGACAGTTAGCCACCACGCTACCTGTAGCTTTGTAACAATATACGTATGCCGAGCCAAAAGTTAGCAATAGATGTGTAGCATTAACCATTGAACTTCGGCTACAGCTCAACGACTGGTTAAGTTCGTCCAAAAGTGTATTTGCATTTGTTGCTGTGTATTTACTATGGTGAAGAAAACTATAGTAATGCTGACCAACTTTTACCAAATTGTTATCGGTTAGCCACTGGCAACAATCGCTACGCAACAAATACAACGCTTTAGACATCGAAAAAGGGTTATATAACGTACCAAACGGATTTACGCACACCTCGAAGCCCTGTTTTGTGAACCTTTTGCCTATAGCATTGCTAAAGCAACTACCTAAAGTAAGTATACTGCTTTGGTAGTTTACCGTTTCTCCTGGCAATGCCTTTGGGCATTGAACACTGCTATAAAGCTTTTTCGTGTAATCGGTTGCTAATAACATTGTATTGAAACCATTTATAGTAAAGGTGTAAGCCAAAGTAATATTGCGCTATCGGGTTAACCCTTCATTTTTGCGTTTCTACCGAAAACATTTGTTCGATAACCACGAACCGAACACTTTTGCAAAGACCTTGTAATACTACTTTGCAAAATTACAGTATTATACTGAGAGCGGTTAATACATTATCAGATATAGCAAAAACAAAAGCCTCGCACAGTTACCTGCAACAATATCATAACTAGGAATAATGCTAGAAGTTTAATGCATTTCGGGCGAACGTGATTCGGGCATACCCACAAATGGTCAACGAACTCGGATGGCTGTAGTAACAGCTATGATGAACTGTTACGCCCCCTCTATAATTATCTCCCGAAGAAGTGATTTACTAAGTTATGGATTATACAAAGAAGTTTGAACAAGAGATCATTTCCATCCGATGGAATAAAGAGTGTTCCACCTATGGAACGCAATTAACGAGCCTAAGAAAGGTAAAAAGCAGGCTACCAAAGCCAGCCCATTTATTGTTAATAAGGTTATTCGAAGTTATTTAACCGATAAGATTACGAATCTCGGTCGGTTGCAATATGCGAAAAATCGGTCTTCCCGAAGGAGTTAAATAATTATCGGTAAGCGAAAATAGTTGTGCTATAAGCTCCTCAGCTTGTTGAAGTGTTGTAACAGGAGGAATACTACGAGCTTTCCGATTCAAAAACGAAATTGCAATAGCCGTGGCGAGTTCCTCTTCAGGGGTTCCATCAGTTTCCTTTATTTTCTGAATCACTTCAAGAAGAATTTCGCTTGCCTCGGCCTCAATGCCCAAAGGAACACTAAGAATAGAAAATGCATCTGCACCCAGAGGACTAATTTCGAAACCGACCGATTCGAAATTAGGAATTAGCTCATCGAAAAAAAGCGCATCACTTGGCGACAAGTTTAATACTTGTGGAATTAGTAATCGTTGTGGCATCGCCTCAGTTTTGGTTTGAGAAAGCTCGTGCATAAAGGTATCGAACATAAAACGCTGTTGTGCTCGTTGTACATCAATTACGGCTAAACCTCCACTTAAAGGTGTAAGAATAAAGTTCCCATCGAACAATAAAATAGTATTTGGTGTAGAAGGAGTTTGCTGAATACTATCGGAAAGTTCATCGCTCGTAAAAAGAGGTTGTGTGGGGGGCTGAGAAGGAAGCTGAGCGGTAAATCGTTCGTTCGTGAAGCTGTCGAACGATTGTTGCCAGTCACTTTTCGGACGAGGTAAAGAAGCCTCGGCAAAAGAAGAGGAATTCGAAAACGAGGTATAAGACGAAGAAGGGAAAGAGGATTTACCAGATGGGTCGATAAAGGGATTGTAATTGGGGTCGTCGATAGCGTCTGGATCGTAATCATTGGATACAGTTTCGTTGATATTATAAGCAGGTATATCAACAATATTAACAGCTTCGAAGTGCAACGAAGGCAAGCTTGCGGCATGGCTAAGAGCTTGCCGAATAACCATTACAAGAACCCTAAATATCGTACGCTCATCAAGGAACTTAATCTCGGTTTTTGTAGGATGAATGTTAACATCGATACGCGAAGGATCGACTGTAAAATATATAAAATAATTGGGGCGATAACTTGGAGGAAGAAGCTTTTCAAAAACAGTAGCCACAGCCTTATTGAAATAAGGATGCTTCATATACCTACCATTTACAAAAAAGAATTGTTGAGCTGCCCTGCGTTTGGCGGTTTCAGGCGATCCAATAAAACCATCTATTTTAGCGAACTCATTGTTAAACGAAAGTGGTATTAGCCCCTTATCGATTGATTTTCCTAAAGTATCGGAAATACGTTGCTTTAACGAACTTGCTGGCAACGAACTAATAACAACTCCATCGGATTGAAGGGTAAAATGAATATCGGGGTAAACAAGGGCAATACGCTCGAATTGATCCATAAGGTGCCCCATTTCGGTACGGTCAGTTTTAAGAAATCTTCGCCTAGCAGGTACATTGAAGAATAGGTTGCGAACTGTAAACGAACTGCCCACGGGGGCGGCAACTTCAAAAGCTTCAACCACTTCACTACCATCGAGTACCAATTTTGTTGCCACATCGTCGGTTTGCCTACGGGTAGTAAGTTCTACTTGTGCAACAGAGGCAATAGAAGCTAAAGCTTCGCCACGAAAACCCATTGAATGAAGGGTAAAAAGGTCGCTAGCTAAATGGATCTTGCTTGTTGCATGCCGTTCGAAAGCCATACGAGCATCCATAGGCGACATGCCCGAGCCATTATCGGTAACACGTAATAGCGAGCGGCCAGCATCCTCAACTTCGATAGCAATATTTCGCGCTCCAGCATCAATAGCATTTTCAACCAACTCTTTTAGTACCGATGCAGGCCGCTGAATAACTTCGCCAGCAGCAATTTGATTTGCCACGCTCTCGGGTAGCACACTTATTATCTCATTCATACTAGTGCAACTCGGAATTAATAATTTGATACAAGCAAAAAGTATTACTTACGAAAGTATAGATACCACACCACAAGGGCAATAAGAATAAGCATCACCACAATACGGAAGAATTCATCCTTTCGATTTGCTCCCGCTTTTCCCTTCTTTTCCTGAGCTGGTAAATGCGACATTGTATGGCGTAACGAACGATGGATTTTCGAACGTACTGCATCTTCCGTATCGCCATCGATGTTTTGTTTATTTCGTCGCTCAATATCTTCGCTAGTAGGTTCTAATTCTCCCTTACCGATAAGTTCATCACGAATATCGTCGGTTCTTTTTTTTAGGGAAGCCTTTCGGGGATCGTGATAGATGGGTTGGTAGTTGAACTGTCGGGGTTTATTAGTGTTTCCGAAAAGAGCCATTTTTTAGTATTAAGTAAAGTGGTTATATCCCCATTAAGGTATTCGTATGGAGCGTCGGTTTGTTTTGCACGCCTGATATAAATAGGCAAAGCTTGTTGTTGTTGCTGTTGTTGCTGTTGTTGTTGTTCGTTGCGCTCAACCTTGCGTTGCTGGCTAATCTTAATTTCACTATCGATAGTACGATAAGCCACAAGTGCCGCAATCGACCCATCGAAACGGCTTAAATCACTAAGTGGGACGGGCGAAAAAGGAATAGGATTACCTAAGGAATCGAGCAAAGTAGCAATAACTGCTTGTGGATTTTGTGGGCTAAGGTGGTACTTCCAAGTAAAACCTTCTAACGTTTTATCGCTCTCTGTAGCTTTTTCGATTGGTGTAACCGTTCCATCGACTGGTCCCAAAGCCAATGCTTTTTGAAGGGTATCGCTGGCGAGGTAAACATAAGCTGTGGGAGCATTCATCCTTGCAACACCAAAATAATGATTTATGGCTTCCTGCAACAAAAAATAAATCATTTCAACATTACGATACGCCTGTATTTCGCGAACCGACTCATTCGCAAAAAAGGCTAAAAGGCTATCTCCTTTAACTTGTTCGTAAAGGGTACTATCGTTAAGCTGTCGCATGGCCTTTGCATTAAACCACGAAGTGGCATGATGCACCGTATCGCCTGCAAAAAAGGTTCGTATTGTATCTCCTTCCAACTGGGTGCTATCACTCCAAACAATTGGACTTTGATAAAGCGAAAGTATAGAATCGTGCGAAAAGTAAGCCATAGAATCGGCTACTCCTCGCATTTTATTCTGGAAAAGCTTAGTCTTATGATACGCTAAAATAAGACGAATAGGATTGCTGTTGTTCGGGAAGGAATCATTCTTTTTCGAAATCATCTCAAGGGTATCTGCCCCCAAGTAAAGAGTATCCTCACGCGAATAATCCTTTAACCATGCATACGATGTTGCAAAAGCATATTCTTTATCCTCAACAAAATATCCGTAGTTTCCCATCAAAATATCTTTGTTTACCGTATCGTTGAGTACCATGTTACCAAAAACTTCAGCAAACTTTCGTTGCTTATCGTACAAAATCGAATCGCCTACAAGTGTTCCTTGCTTATTGTATACAATGCTTTTATCTAATAGAATAGCCACATCGTTACTCGTATCGTAAATACCACGTGTGCTTTCAATATGCCCTGAGTCAGATACTATCCGTGTAGGGCCATCAAAGTAAGCAATTTTGGTTTGGGTGTTATAACGCAATCGCTCGGTATAAAGGGTAAAATCGGGGTTCTCGAGTACTACTTCATCTTCAAAATAAGCTTCGTCTTCTGCAGGAATATATTCGCCATATACCGAAGAGAGTGTATTTAACGAATCAACTATTGTACCGCCTTCGAAGTAATAACCTTTGCCCTCATTGCGATCATAGTCGAGCTTATCGGTATAAAGAGTGGCTGTGCTATTCGATAATTCAACTGAGTTTCTTAATTGTGCAATACGATCGGTTCCATCGTAGTAAAGGTGTTTTGAATGAATATCAATTGAATCGTCGTGAATAGTAACCCTACTAAATGCCTCAAAGCTATTTTCTTCTTCATTAAAATAGGCACTATCGCACGTCATAATCCACCTATCATGGAGTAATTCAACATGCCCTACTAACTTATTTATGCCTGGCATTAACTGCTTATCAAAAATAAGACTATCGGCATGTTGAAGAATTATTTTCTTAGAAGGATTTGTATTCGCAACAGTAGTACTTGTATAGTAAATGGAAGTATTACCAACAACCTTGCTAGAAATGCTAACAAAGGTCGCAACAAGAGGTGAAGCAACGAGCGAAACTAGCGGAACAAGAAATAAAAAAATAGAAAATGCCCCTAGCAAAGCTTTGCATAGAGGCTTTCTATTTTTTCTATTGTGTGTAGGCATGCCCACGCGTTAAAAGGGGTTTAGCTATATCCTAATAAACTACTTATTAGTGAGCCAATTAGGATAATGAAAATTACAGTTTCGATACTCGGGGGCAATTTCAACGAAAGTGGTCTTTTGTTTATCGCGAATCCACTCATCGATTGTTTTCTGCTTCTTTTCAGCTAACGCAAGTTCTTTAATAGTTTGGAAATCCTGCTGTAGGTTAGCTCGGTGAGCTTCGCTTCGCGAGTATAGTTTAACCAACATAACTTGCTGAGTTCCGTTATCGCTATACGAAATAAATGCCTGTGAAAGTTCGCCTGTTTTAAGAGTTGCAATGGCACGACTTATATCCTGAGGCAGTTCATCGAGTAAGAATTCCGAAGAGCCCACAAGGCTACTATTGTAATCCTTATTCACCATTAAACCATGATTATTTATGGTGTTATCATCGGTAGAATAACGTTCAACAGCCTCATCGAAGCTTATTGTTCCACTATTTATTTTCATCGCTACGCTATCGAGACGGCTTTTTTCGACTTCCAAGGCTTCGGCAGTAACTCTCGGGCGAAGTAGGATATGCCTAAAGTTAATAAGCTCACCACGCTTTTCAATTACCTGAACAATATGATATACCTCCTGTGTTTCGATAATTGGCGAAACCTTCTGACCAGTGCTCATATTAAATACCACGCGTGCAAACTCGGGTTCCAAAGTGCTACGCGAAACAAACCCATACTCACCCCCATTAATTGCTGTACGCTTATCCTCGCTATAAAGCCTCGCAAGAGTGCTAAAGGAACTCTTGCCCGAATTAATTTCCTCGCTGTACTCGCGTAATCGACTCTTTATGCGGTCTATTTCGGCTAAGCGAACTTCGGGCTTACGAACAATAACCTGAACCTCTACCTTTGTATTGATATAAGGCAAACTATCAGTAGGAATTGATGAGAAGTATTTACGTATTTCGGATGGCGAAACCGTAACATCCTTAACAATATTATCGCGCATATTCCCCGCAATAGCATTGTTTTTAAAAATACGCTTCTGGTCGTCGACTATTTGCGAATAACTTTTTCCAAAGTACTCTTCTAGTTTTTCCTTCGAACCAACTTGTGTAACAAGGTTCTTTAAGTAGCCATCTACTTGTCGATTAATCATCGATTCATCAACAGTAAGACTATCAATTTCCGCCTGAGCCAAAAAAAGCATCTGTACCGCCATCTGCTCGGGAATAATACAGTTCAAATCGCCATGAATATTGGCATTTTCCGACTGTAAACGCATTTTTTGATACTCAACATCGCTAAAAAGGATAGGTTCATCACCAACAAGCCAAATGATGCGGTCGACAACTTTACCCTTTGTAATGGGTTTTTGTGCATTACTACTTTGAGCAAAACAAGAGCATGCAGAACTAAAAAAGATTCCAAGGAAAAGAAATACTAAATAACTATTCGTTTTTGCCATAATGCGTACAGGCTAGAGGTTATTTTTGCAGATACAAGTAACTATATTCAAAGAAGATTACTAATTGCTGGAATTAAGAGCATTTAGGCATAAATTAGTTAGCCTGTTCCGAGAAGAACTTAATTCGAACTAACCTAATTTCCTCCTCGCTAAATACATCGCCTAACTCATTAATGGCTAATTCAAGTTTATCACTTTGTGCATTGCGGAAGTAGTCGTAAATCTCTTCAATTTCGTCGCTATCCATAATTTCGTAAAGTTCGTAATCTAGGTTTATACGAGTACCTGCAAAAACAATGCTTTCTAAAGCTTCAAGCAGTTCATCAGCATCGAGTTCATTCCGTACAGCAATATCTTCAAGAGGCACACGATGGTCAATTTGCTGAACAATGGTAGACTTTAGTTTTGACTTATTTTTCGCCGAACGAATGGGGAAATCGAATGGTTTATCAATTTCATTTTCTTCAAGGTGCTTTTTTATAAGCTCTACAAAAGGCTTTCCATACTTAGTTGCCTTTCCTTCGCTAACGCCATTTATGCTTTGGAGTTCATCCAACGTTGTGGGGTACAACGTAGCCATCTCCACGAGGTTCTTATCATTAAAAACCACATAAGGTGGAACTCCCTTATCGGTAGCAACTTTTTTACGAAGCTCAAGCATAAGGTCGTAAAGTTCTTCATCCACTGCAGCACTATCGTCACCTTCTATAGGTTTTTCTTCCATCTCATCATCAGCATCGGGGGGGATCACCGAAAAACCCGAAGGCTTTTTTAGGAACTTCTTGCCCTTTTCTGTAACCGAAAGTATGCCGTAGTTTTCCACATCTTTATGGATATACGAATCTACAATAGCTTGTTCAACAATATTTTCCCACTCCACAGTAGGAAGAGCTTCTCCCTGACCAAAACAATCGGCCTTATCGTGCTTAAAGTTTTCAACATCGGCCGAATTTTCGCCAGTTAGTACAGTTATAATGTAATCCGCTTTAAAGTTCTCTTTCAACTCAAGTATAGCTTCAAGTAACATTTTTAGCCACTTCGAAGCATCTATTTTTTTCTTTTTCATAGTACAATTATCACAGTTTCCACAACTCTCTTCGTTGTAGTCCTCTCCAAAATAATGGAGCAAAAAACATCTTCTACAAATGCGCGTTCGGGAGTATGCAACCATTTCGTTAATCAATTGCCTACCGATTTCCTGCTCAGCTATAGTTTTTCCCTGCAAAAACTTTTTAAGTTTCTCGATATCATTCTCGCAATAATAGCCGATACAAATACCTTCTCCACCGTCGCGCCCTGCACGACCAGTTTCCTGATAATACCCTTCAAGGCTTTTAGGCATATTATAATGTATAACATACCGTACGTCGGGTTTATCAATCCCCATACCAAAAGCAATAGTAGCCACTATTACTTGGCACGTTTCGTTCAGAAAAGCATCTTGGTTTGCAGCACGCTCTTTTGCATCCAAACCTGCGTGGTAAGGGAGAGCCTTAATTCCGTTAACACACAAAGTCTCCGCAAAAGTAGTAACTTTATTTCGGCTGGTACAATACACTATTCCGCTTTTTCCTTTTTTACGTTGAATAAACCTTATTATATCCTTGTCGGTATCCTTTGTTCGCGGTAGAACTTGATAATATAGGTTTGGCCTATTAAACGACGACTTGAAGCACTTTGCCCCATCAATGGATAAATTCTTAATAATATCGTGCTGAACCTTTGGTGTAGCTGTTGCAGTAAGTGCAATTATTGGTCTGCGACCAATAACCTCAATCATCGTACGAATGCGACGATATTCGGGACGAAAATCATGCCCCCATTCCGATATACAGTGCGCTTCATCCACAGCATAAAATGATACTGGTATGTCGCGCAGAAAAGTTAAGTTATCCTCTTTATTTAGCGATTCAGGAGCAAGGTAAAGAATTTTTGTACGACCACATAATATATCTCGCTTAACCTCTTCGAGTTGAACACGGCTAAGCGAGGAGTTCATGAAATGAGCAATATCATTACTAGCAAAGTTTCCCCTCATAGCATCAACCTGATTCTTCATGAGTGCAATAAGTGGCGAAATAACAATTGCCGTTCCCTCCATCATTATAGCAGGCAGTTGATAACACAACGACTTTCCCCCCCCAGTAGGCATTACAACGAACAAATCATTGCCGTTTAGTAACGAACATATAATCTGCTCCTGCTCTCCTTTAAACGAGGTAAAGCCGAAGCTTTTTCTCAACATTGCCAACAAACTCATCTCCATAATACCAAGGGAACACTACTTTATTATAAAAAGGATTACTGCTCCTCAAGTAAAAAATTCCGATCTAATAAACAAACACCATGCTAAGTTATCGTATTTCGAAGAGTGTATAGATGATATATGCCAGATCTATTGGGGTGAGTAAACACCCTTACTATGTTCACGAGCATATTCCGCAGTAACAGCAAACTCCTTAACATCACTCGAGGGAAGTGTGTACATTAAATCCATCATTATAGTTTCAGCTA
>JASBZJ010000031.1 GCA_029983495.1 Porphyromonas sp. | reverse complement strand
CGAACAACACCCCTTTAGTGAGTTGGTATAAGGATAAGTACTATAGACCGATGCTACTACTACTGCGTAATTTAGGTTTTAAAGTTGATGGAATAAAGCCATGTGGGTACAAGAAGCGCTTTAATGCCGAACAGGTAAAACAAGTAGTTACCGACGATGTAATTTCGGTCCTAACCGAAAAAAGTCACCCTAAGAACATCCCTTTTCCTATAAAGCATTTTTATGTATGGCGCTTTCTAATCGCCAAAAGCCTACTTAACGACATAAAGTTTATTGAAGGTATTACGTTTGAGGATTTTCCCTGGCTTTCGGAAGTTGTTCTTAAGAACCCTCGCACAACAATAACTCACCTGCCCTTTTATTACTATTATCCAAATGCTCATTCCATCGACCTTTCGAGCAAACGACTTCGAAAATTGCTTGATTGGATTACAGGGGCAGAACACAGTTTTAAGCTTTACCAACAGAAAGCCAGCGAACACCAACGAACACAATGGAGTAAAAACTGTTTGTGGCCCGTGTTACATTTGCAAATTCGTAATAAATTAAAGGGGATTGGTGCAGAGGAAGATAAAACAGTTTTAAAAAAAAGACTAGGCGAGCTTATGCAATTGGGCGTTTTTAATGCCCCTCCTAGCCCGAAATACCAACGCGTAAAACAAGATATAGAGCGTTACATCAACGCATAGTGGAAAAAAACGTACCGCTCTTACAATACCCTTATAATGGATAGCAATTTTAGAATAGCTGCCGTAACGATGTGCCGTGGCGACCAGTATTTCCTCGAAAAATGGATTTCGTATTATGGCAACGTGCTCGGTAAAGAAAACTTGTATATAATGCTTGATGGTTTAGATGAACCGATGCCATGTAATGGCGAAGGTTGCCATATTAAACGTATACAACACAAAACACTAAGTCGCGCCAAGGGCGATAAGTACCGTATAGGCCTTATGAACCATTTAGCCAAACAACTATTTGAAGCCGGGTACAAAGCTGTAATTGGCACCGATTGCGATGAATTTATTGTTGTTGACCCTAAAGAAAAAAATACGCTGGCTACTTTTGTTTACAAGCTATACAAAGCTGGTTACAAAACAGCTTCGGCATTGGGAATTGATATCGGGCAGAAAGTAGGTCAGGAAATGGAACTCGATAAGTCACGCCCCATTCTTTCGCAACGAAGTTATGGCGTTATTTCGGCACGTTATACAAAAGCATCTATAAAGTTTACCCCCGAACGCAACTGGGGTTCGGGTTTCCATCGTATAAAGGGGCACAACTACAATATTGTTCCTTCGTTATATCTGTTGCACATGGGTTATGCATGTCGCTCGCTACTAGGGAAGCGATGTAGCGACGAAACACGCCTTGCAGGTGGGTGGAAAAAGCATTTAGGCCGAAGAGGGCGAACAATTGCTTATGTAACTGAAAATAAAGTTCGTAATGCCAACAAGGTTTTACCGCAAGCACGCTTTTGGGAAAGCATTCTTCGCAAACCTTACGCCCTAAATAAACCATTATTCCCCTTTACGGGTTACGTTATTGAGTTACCCCATTGGGTAAAACAATTAACAATTTAGACAAAACTTAATCTGTTGTAATTGGAAAAGTATTACTAACCGTATTCCCTATGCCCTTAATTGACCTTATTATTCCTGCTTATAATTGTGGCACCTTACTTAACAAGTGCCTCGAAAGTTTAGTAACACAAACTTTCGGTCATTGGCGAGCCTTTGTTATTGACGACTGCTCGAACGATGGTATTACCCCACAGTTATGCAATACATGGGCTACTAACGACAAACGTATACAAGTAAAGCACTTTACTCATAATAAGGGTGTTTCGGCTGCACGTAATTATGCCTTGGGTTTATCATCAGCACCTTACATTGCTTTTTTAGATAGCGATGATTGGCTCGAACCCATGCACCTCGAATTGCTGTATGCATATATAACAAAATACGATGCCGATATAGCACTTTGTTCCTTTCGAAAAGTATACTCTAATAGCCTCCGAACAAAGGTAAAGAATAAAGCAAAAGCGGGTACACAGTATATACAACCTGCTATTTTCGGATTAGGAATTATGGATAGAACCATAAATGCTTATTTATGGAATAAACTGTACCGGCGCGAATTGTGGAATGGAACTTCTTTTCCTGAAGGAATATATTACGAGGATTTTTACATTATGCCCCAAATACTAGCTAAGGCACAAAAGGCAGTGCACACGGGCAATGTAACCTATAACTATCGCCAACATCAAAAAGGGATAACAAGTTGCTTAACACCGAAAAAAGCCGTTGATATTTGCCTTGCCACAAAAGAACGAGTTGATGCCATTAAGCAATATGAAGGGCTAAGTAGTAGCGATAAACTTTCGTTATTGACCTGGCCGATAAAAACATTTCAATACGAGCTTTACAATGTAACAAAAATGCTCCCCTCACACGAGCAACGAATAGCCCTCGAAACCATCGAACAAATTATGGTTGCCCATAATGTTCCTTACTTTAAACCGATAGCTCGGTTGCAAAAGCTTTTGCTTTCGTTACAACGGCGTTGGTATACTATAAGCTTTAAGCGTAAATACTGCAAATAACCATCAGAAACAATTACCTTTGTTGCTAGCCAGTGTGAGGCTTTGTATACAACATAAAGAGAAACAGCAAGTATGCAACTACTCAAGAATAAAGGAGCCATCTATTTTTTCGTCTTTTTGCTTACCATTTCAACCTTTTCAAATGGGGCTTCGCAAACATTAAAGGAACTCGTAAAGGCTTTGCCCAGCTATTCCTACTCCTTTTATGACGAAAATGCTGCCGAACGTATTTTCAGAATTCCACTAAATCAACCCAGTAGTAAAGTAAATATACCTATAACTTTGCCTAGCCAAGATGGCGAGGATAGTACAGATATTGAACTTCCGCCGACACTATTCGACGAGGATGACTATATGGTTACGCAACGTTCGGAGCAGAAGATAACCGTTTCGTGGCTCGAGGATACCTATACAACATTTGTTCGCCTGCCCCAAAAGGGGAATAATGCTATCATTGCTGTAATTACTACTGTTTGCGAACCATTATGGGCCTCCTCAATAACATTTTTCGATGGCAAGGGAAAGGAACTCAAAAATACACTTGGTTTGCCACCACTAAATGCTAGCTTATTACTGCCGAACAACTTAACCGTAACCGAACGAAATATATTACAAAAGCTACCCATAGCACTCGATTTTGACGAATCGAACCAAAGCTTGGTTGTAACTCTTTCAAACCACAGCGAGCTTTCGTTAGAAGAAGCCGAAACTATAAAAGGGTTCCTTTCAACACCACGAGTAGCACAATTTCCTTGGAAAAACGGAAAGTTTTCGACCCCAACCAATTAAGCATTAAACCCTATGGCAATATCTAAAAATTCAACGAAAACAACTGCTTTGGTAATAACTGTTGCTATTGTTCTAGTGGTTGCTAGCTTTATATATGTGGGGGTTGCGCGCCACTCCTTAAAAAAGGAACGCATAGCCTTAGCCGAATTTGAAAGGGAACGCATGGAAGAGGAATTGCAACAACTAGAACTCGAGTATGGTGTGCAAATTGATAAAATAAAACAAGGTAATGGGTATGGAGAAAAGTATCGATCGCTTTCAAGCGATTCGTTGTTAGAACAACTTGCACGCGAAAAAGCTAAAGCAGAAAAGCTTAGCGATGAACTTAGGCTATATAAAGCCAATAGCACAAAGGAAATTAAAAGGCTTACAAACGAAGTAGCCTCGCTACGCAAAGTATTAAAAAGTTATGTTGTGCAAATTGATTCGCTTACAGCAACAAATAAAGCCCTTAAGCAGGAAAACGAATCGGTAAAACAGAATATCACTAGGGTTGAACAACAAAATAACGAACTAGCAAAAGCTAAGGAAACCCTTACAAAACAAGTAGCTTTTGCCCAAAAATTGGAACTTAAGGAGGTAGTGTGCACTCCTTTAGATCGCCGTGGAAAGGCTACAAAAAGCATAAATCGCATAGTAACCCTACGCTTTAACTTCACTATTATGCGTAACCCCTCGGCACAGCCTGGTATAAAAAAGGTTTACCTTAGGTTACTTAACCCAAATGATATGGCAATTGCCTCGGGTATGGGTGAAAGCTTTACCTTCGAAGGCTCGGAACTTGTAGCAACGGCTACTAAACAAGTTGAATATGGCGGAAATGATTTAAGCGAAGTAATTTACTGGAATGTTGATGCAACCCTGCTTTCGGGTGTATACAAAGCTGATTTTTTTATTGATGGCGAGCGTGTTGGTAGGCTCACATTTAACCTTTAACTTCCCCAAAAAAGTAACATGAAAAAAGTAGTTTTTGCTTTATGTTTACTCATTTGCCCCTCGTTTTTGTGGGCACAGCAAGTGTATAGTTTAAACGAACTTATTGCAGCTTCGGAAGGCAATACTCCCCAAAATACGATAGATAGTTTAAGTGCAGTTTCGGCTCGAGCTGAACAGCTACAAGCTCGTTCAGCATTGTTACCCAAAGCAAACTTTAATACCGCTTGGTTTTCGTTACAAAGCCCCATTAAAGTTCTCGATGCACACCAAACATTTACCGAATTCTTCAATGGTTATAATAAGCTCATACCGCATACGGCACTTGTAGATCGCTTCGAAAATAAAATAAACGACCTAGCGACCATCGATTTTAAGAACACATGGGTAATGAATGTTAGCTTGGTTCAACCCCTATTTACAGGTGGAAAACTGTATGCAGCAAATAAAATGAGCGACCTAGGGATAAAGGCAACCGAGCTAAAAGCAACCCGCAAAAAAGCCGAACAAAGATTTGCTATTGAAGAAGCCTACTATAACCATGTGAGGCTTTACGAACAGGGAAAAATACTGGAAGAGTTTATTGCCATGATTAGCAACATAGCAAGCGATGTTGAAGCACTATACAACGAAGGGTATGCTACTAAAGCTGATTTACTGGATGCCCGTATGGCTGTAACTAAAGCAAAACGAAGCCTAAACGAGTTAAATGCTAAAAAGCCTATAGCCTCGCACAACCTTGCAAACCTAGCAAATCTTACTAGTAAAACAATTGTTCCTAGCGATAGTACCGAAACTTTACTTGCCAATGTACAACCATTATTGGATAAAATTGCATCGTTTCAGCTATACCAACAGCATGCTACCGAACAAGCTTCAACAACCACAACTTCAATTTCCTATGGTGCGCGCGCTGAACTACTTTCCATTCAAAGTGAGCTAGGAAAGTACAAAACGCTCGATGCCCAAAGTGCAATGTTACCCAAACTCGCTTTTTATGCTGGCTATACTGCTGTTTACCCTAACCTTTTTAATGCACGAAAAAAGCAACTCGGTGGTAGTTGGAGCTTAGGCCTCATGCTCGAAGTACCTATTACTGATATTTACAGCGGTTGGCAAGCCCGAAAAAGTGCTCACGCTAAAGCTCAAATTGCAAAATGGGAAGAAGCCGATAACCTTTCGAAGTTAACCCTCGAACGCGAAAACATAAATGCCGAATTGCAACAAGCAAAAATAAGGTTCGAAGCGAATAAACAATTGATGGATGAAACAGAATTGACCCTCGACCTAGCCATTAAAGGATATAAGGAAGGTGAAATAAACATCGAACGAGTGCTACGAAGTGAATCCGATTGGCTACAAGTAAAAACCGACTTACTCGAAGCCCTTACCACTCTATATATTCAATATGCCAAATTACAATTATCGATACGCTGAGGAACAACTATTATAACTTGCTAAATAGCAAATTCATAAACAATCAGTACCTTTGCGAGAAGGTTAATTATAGGAACAGGATCCTTTAGCGCAACCCGTAAAAGTAATTTATTGACGAAAACGAGAATATGACCGACAAAACAAGCTACGCTTTAGGTTTAAGCATGGCCAATCAATTTAGATCAACAGGTATCAAAAACCTAAACTTCGAAGATTTTACGCAAGCCTTCCGCGATGTTTTCGAGGATAAAACTCCTCAGGTTTCGTACGAAGAAGCACAGCAACTTATCGAAACCCTCTTTAAACAGATACAAAAGGATGAACTCGAGATAAACCTAAAAGCAGGTAAGGAATACCAAAAAATAATGGAAAACAAGGAGGGCGTAACGACTCTACCTAACGGCCTTCAGTTCGAAGTAATAAAAATGGGCGATGGCGAAAAGCCTACGTCAACCGATACCGTTGAAGTTCATTACCACGGAACCCTTATCAATGGAAAAGTTTTCGATAGCAGTCGCCTCCGCGGTAAGCCAGCTCAATTCCCTGTTAATGCAGTTATTCCTGGTTGGACGCAAATACTACAAATGATGCCTGTAGGTTCGCATTGGAAGGTGGTTATTCCTCCCCATTTAGCATACGGTGAAGCGGGTGCTGGTAGTGATATACGCCCCAACATGACCCTTGTGTTTGAAATCGAATTGTTGGGAATCGAAGAACAACAATAAGCAATTCCATATTTTGTTCAACCCTATTTAGCTAGCTAAGTATAATTATGCAACGTAAACTTTTCCTAGTTGTAGGAGTGGCATTACTCTCCTCACTGCTTGCTTTTGCTCAAGATAAGCCTACAGCTCAGCAGGAAAAAAACGAACTACCTACCACAACTCCCGAAGTTTCCAAGGCTTTAGGCGTGGCCTATGCAAATATGGTTCGCGAATTTACAACCAAAGCTCCTGGTGGTAGCGAACTCGATATTAAACTAATACTAGGTACTATGCAAGGTGTTTTACTCGATAATAAAGAAGCTGTGTATAACCCCGAGCAAGCTACAGCCATTGTTCAGAACTACATTCGGGTAAAGAACGACGAAAAAGCTAAGGAAAACTTACAAAAAGGTAAAAAATTCCTTGAAGAAAATGCAAAAAAAGAAGGAGTAAAAACAACAAAGAGTGGATTACAATACCTAGTAACAAACGAAGGACAAGGCCCTACCCCTACAGTGGAAGACACGGTGGTTGTTAATTATAAGGGTATGCTACTCGATGGAACAGAATTCGATAGCTCGTATAAACGTGGCGAGCCCGTTCGTTTTAATCCTTTACAAGTTATTCCAGGATGGACCGAAGGCTTATGCCTAATGCCCAAAGGTAGCAAAGTGCGCTTATTTATTCCTAGCGAACTTGCCTATGGGGAACGTGGAATTGGCACAATTCCACCTAACAGTGTTCTCATTTTTGATATCGAAATGCTCGATATTATTAAAGGAGAAGGCATACCTATGGCTGAACCAGCCTCTACCACAAATAGCGAGGCTACAAATACAAAACCTCAGCAACCTGAGGCCGATAACAACAAAAACGATTCGAACACTAAACCAACAACTAAAAAATAACTTTTGGTATTATCGTTCGGCTACCAAAGGGCATTACATGCTTCTCCATCCCGAACGTATCAAAATAAAGGATATCAAATTAAACGTTTAACATAGTATCATGAGAAACAAAAAATCATTATTGCTACTTGCGGCATCGGCTACTTTAGCCTTTGGCTTTGTTGCTTGTAAGCCCTCGATTTCATCAAAAGGAGCTGATTCGAGCCTCGATAGCGTTGCTATGGCTCGCGGTTATGTTCAAGGCGATTACTTTAGCCAACAAATTAGCTTCGCTAAGCAAATGGGGCAGAACATCAACACCGAAAAACTTTTACAAGGCTTTCGTGATGGTATTGCTGCTAGTAACGATAGCGCAGCAATTTGGTATTACCAAGGCCTTATGATGGGGCACCAAGCTGGTGCTGGTAATATCGAGGATAAAGTAAACAATAAACTTTTCTTCGAATACTTCGAAGCCGCTTACAAAGGCGACTCAACAAAAACGAAGTGGACAAAGGAAGATATGAATGCTTACCTTGAAGCTGCCGAAAAGAAGATTGGCGATGCTCGTATGGCTAAGCAAATGGAAGAGCAACGCGAAAAATATAGCTCGAACATTAAAGAAGGCGAGGACTATATGGCTGAATATAAAAAAGGCGAAGGCGTTGTTACCCTCCCAAGCGGGGTTGCTTATAAAGTTATCACCCCAGGAGATGGGAAAAACTTTCCACAAGCTACCGATAAGGTAAACGTTAAATACGATGGTCATTTTATTAATGGGGAATCGTTCGATAAAAGCGACGAACCCATCAGCTTTAATGCTAACCAAGTTATTCCTGGTTGGACCGAAGTACTTCAAAAAATGAGCGTTGGCGAAAAAATTGAAGTGGTTATACCTTACGACCAAGCCTATGGCGAAGCTGGAAGTGGTAAAATAGAACCTTTCAAAACTCTTGTTTTTACTATCGAACTTGTTTCGATTGAAAAACCAAAGGCTAACGAGGCTACAAAATAAGTCAATTAGCTAACAAAAAACAATCCCATACCACACTCGCTCACTGAGTGTTACGGGGGTGGCGTATTTTTCTAACTTTAATTCATTTGTTGTTATGGCGGAGGCTAAAGTAGCTTCCGCCTTTTTAGTAATGTTCATTTTAAAACAGCTTATTCTGCAACCAGTAAGTCAAATAATATTACTACATTTGCCCATTGGAAAGAGAAAACTATTTACTTTAAAAACTTATTGTACAATGAAACGTATTAGTACCCTTATGTGCATACTACTTTGCACAGTAATTTACACATCATTTGCTCAAAAACAAACCATTGTAATTCACACCGATCTAAAAGTTGGGGATAAAGTTACTTTGCAAATAGAAGAACCTCATGCCCAGGTTGTTATTGATGGTGTTAAAGAACCATATGCCAATGGCAAGCAAACCTACACCGTAACCAAACCTACTATTACGCTTACAGGTAATACCTATTATCTTAGTTGTAATAGCTCAAAGGTTTCTGCTATCGAAGCTAGCAATGCCTCCTTTTTGCGTATGCTTTATTGCAGGGAAAACAAACTTACCAAGCTCGATGTTTCGCAATTCCCTAGTTTACTAGTATTGGAGTGCGTTGATAACAAACTTACTACACTAGATCTTAGCCCCTGTAATGAGCTTACACTTGTTGATTGCGGGGGTAACGATCTCCAATCGTTAATCCTTAAAGGCATCGAAAAGCTTCGTACTTTATATGCATACGAAAACGAGCTTAAAGCAATTGACGTTACTACAAATGCGAACCTTGAGGTTATTCAGGCAAACGACAATAAAATATCGGCTATTGACCTATCGCAAAACCCTAAATTACAAATAGTTGGCATGTCCGATAATAACCTTACTCAGCTCGATTTTTCGTTCAATAACGATTTAATGGAAATCTATTGCAACGATAACCCTATTTCAGCACTTAACTTATCGCACCTTACACAACTAGCTATGTTAGGTTGCTCCGATTGTAACCTTACCGAGCTTGACCTTAGCCAAAACAATCAACTAATAGGGCTATATTGCATAAACAACAAACTTACGAACATAAAACTGGGCAACGCAACGCAGCTACGGGACCTTTTTATTTGCCAAAACAATATTGGCACCAAAGCCTTTAATACCATAGCTGAAAAACTACCCTTGCGCCCCGTAAAGGAGCCAGGGTTCTTTGTGGTAGTTAATAGCAAGGAGAAAGATGAACAAAACAAATGTTCAACCGATGCGGTTAAAGTTGCTACAAGCAAGCATTGGAATACTGTCGATTACAATGGCGATGGAATTAACCTACTACCCTATGCCGGGTACTCGTCAAATGCTGTTCGGCATGCTACAAAAACAAAGCTACAATTATATCCTAACCCAGCCTCTCAGTTTGCCTATCTTACGGGAGCGGAGCCTTACGCACCCATAAAGTTACTTTCGGTTGAGGGAACAGTGCTTTTCGAAACTACCACTTCGGGTTTTGGTGAAGTTGCAATACCTGTTGAACACCTTGCCAACGGACAATATTTAGTAAAACTACCCAACCGCATACTTACACTGCTTGTAAAATAACGAGCTTTTTCGAAGGTATTAAATTAAAATCTCTCACTAAGAGATAGAAAAGAGGGATTCGTTCGACGAACATCGAACGAATCCTTTTTTTCATAGTCAACAGTTCGGGTCAAAAACCTATAAAAAAACACCTCGTTAGTATTGAACCGAAGGATACATTGCCCTCTGCCTTAACGAACAATTTTTATTACATAATGTGCCTTACTGGTAATAACAGTGGGTATGTAACAGCCTTTTTCAATAGGTAACACTACACTACCTTCGTTATTAGTATTATAACTTGCTTTATGTATACCATTAAGGGTAAATAGCTCTACACGGCTATTGGGGCAACCCGTATAAAGGGTTTTGCCATCGTAGTACACGTTGTTGTTAATGGGGGTAATAGGTACAGTAGGCAATATACTCTTTTCGAACTTAATAAAGGTTTTATGGAACAATTCGCCTTCTGTGATTGAAAAACCATAAAATGCAACAGTTTTTCCATCGGCACTAAACTGAGGTCGCCCCATCGAGGTGTATATTTGGTCGTTTAGTTCAGTCGTATACTCTGGGGTTAGGTCGGTGCCTGTATTTTGCTTAATCCAATCAAGCATAGTAGTAAACTCAGTTACTCCAGCCGCGTTCGTTGTAATAACATAGCTATCGTAAAAGTTACTCATGTAGGGGGCAACACAAATTATATCGCCATTAATAAGCATATCAAGTGGCGCAATACCTTTTGCTTCCTCAATAACTTTGCAAGTATAGTTTTCGGTATCCACAATTAAGGGATAGATTGCCTCCTCATATTCGCCCGTATCGGGGTCGTCCTTCAATACTTTTTTTAGTTGCAGTAGTAAAGCCTTATCGTTTTTACTAAAGTAAACGTTCCACAAATCAATGCGCTGATTCTTGGTGTAGGCTTTATACTTTTCCCCCCACTCTATATCGGCTTTGTCAAATGCATCCGATTGCTGTTGATATTTATCGGGGTCCTTATCGGGGTCGGCGGTTACGTAATCCTCCCACTCGGGGCGAACCCCGGGATTGGGTTTTGTAGTATCGAAAAGGTAGCTATCGAGTGGTTTTGAAAGGCTGTACGAGCCATCGCTTTTACGATCCCAAATAAGAACTTCGCCATCGAAACCCGAATTCGAAAATAGTACCCCAGCAATTCTATCACCATTTTGCGTTATAGTGTAAGGCCTTCCATACTGAGCCTCGGCACCTGTAAAATCGAGCTTGGGAACTTCCAAGTACGATACTTTGGGATTATTGATATCGCTTAGATCCAATGCAAATAATTTAGCATGAGCAAAAGCATTATCGGCTAACCGACCAACAGCATGTTTACCATCGGGAGCAACGGCATCGATATGTATGTTAGGGCATTCATTGTCGGGAATACCTACTTCTGTACGTTTCTCTGGGGTTGCAAGATTGAAACAAAAAAGCTGCAAATAGTCCTTGTCTTTTTTTTCGGTCATTATAACATCGCCTTTTTCGGTAACGCTTGCTATGGTACAACCTGCATCGGGGTTACTACCTTTCCAAATTTTGAATTTGCCATCGTTAGTGTTATACACATACGAAGTTCCCTGGTAAGCTCCCCACAAGTATGTACCCGCCTCGCTTACGCCTATTATGGGTAGCATTCCTAGCTCTATGGGCAAACTTATAGGCCCCTTGACTACTTTATTGATGGGCTTTTGCTGAGCCTGCATCGATAAGGCTGTACTTATAAAGATTAATGATAGGTAGAGAATAGTTCTTTTCATAATTTGATAGATTTAGATAATGGTTGTTCTTTATTTAATGAGCTTTCTATTTGGCAATAGTCACAGCAAATATAGTAAATGTTTTTCACTATTAAACTGTACCACAAATAAACGAATCCGAACGATGTTGCAAGCTCTCCCCCACACGCATTGCCTCGTTGAACAATTCAATTACCAGTTTCTTTTTGGGAAAAGCAAACCCTACATTGCCACAAAGAATACCTTGCCTTTGAAATACAAGACAAGGTACTGAGTGGAAGAACTAAGGGAGCGTACAAACTTACATTCCTAGGTAGAAGTAAAATTGGTACGAGAACAAAATAAGAAATCTTTTCAAAGAGCGAAACAACCATAGCAATGTATAATAACCGCTTATCGATACCTTTTTATAAACCAAAGTATTACGCTACACAATGTTGCACCGCAAAGTAACACTCCTATACGTTGCCATAGGTTAAAACCAGTATTTGCTAAAGGGCTTACACATGGTACTACGGTTTTATTAACTACTTTAAGGGTATCGGTTATACGTATTGTGTCGAATTTTATCTGTTGTTTATAACGGTAACGAAATCTATCAACAAAAACGGTATCGCCCTTATTATGAATTGATACCGTATCGGCAACACGAACACTATCGTACTGTATATGTTCGGTATAAGCTGTTTGTGTAGTTACGGCATCAGTAGTAACACGCTGTGTAGCGCAACTTAGCAAAAGTATGCTAACCAGTACTCCACAAACCATACTTAAACATACTGCCTTATTTTTCATATATGCTAGTGGCAACTACAAAAAAATTATGTTTATAGTGAGACTGTTGCAAAAGTCAACAGTCTCACAATCTTGCTCGCAAGATTGTCCTGA
>JASBZJ010000030.1 GCA_029983495.1 Porphyromonas sp. | reverse complement strand
AATTATAGTTTTCATTCTCTACAATCTACCTCCGTATTTAAGTTCGGTACAAACGTAACAAAAAAAACTATAGTAGGTAGTTTGCTTTTTTCTTAAGGCTTCGTTTTTCACTCAGCAGTAAAAAACAGAAACATTAGGTGCAACAATCCACACATGCGTAAGCACAACTAGGATAAGCAAATACAAATAACAATAGAGGGTACGTAAAGTTTCTTTAGCATTAAAGACAACATTTACGTACCATCCACTAATCAAACGGAAGCTTCCGGCAAAAGGTTCAATTAAAAAAGAATTCTCTCGATATTACCATTGCTATATTTTACAATAGCAACATAATGGCCTTCAGCAAGCTGCGATAAATCCACACTACAGCTCTGCACTACTTGTTCATAAACAATACTTCCTGCAAGTGAATAAACCGTAACATGCTTATTCCCTTCGGGTATAAGTAGCAATTTTTGCTTAGAAACATAAAAAGCATTTCCATTACTTGGTTCAATAAAGGCAACTGCTGTTTTATTTTTCACCATCCAACCTTTCTTAGTCGCAGGGGTAATATCAAGTTCCTTAGTACCAGGGTTCATACTAACATCCAATAGCTTTGCCAATTCACGGTTATTATCGTGTATCTCAATGGTATTAACATCGGGTAAATCGGCAACAAGCTTAGTAAGTATTGCGGTAGTAAGTTTATTATTGGCCAATTGAACACCTTGTAAATTTGCTTTATTTACAAGACAAATTGCAACAAGTTCATTATTATTTGCAATAAGTTTTTGTAAGTTTTTTTGCGTGTTAAGTTCAAGTTGCTTTAGTTTATTATTTTCGCATTCGAGCCACGATAAGTAAGTATTCTGTTGTATATCGAGTTCCTCTAAATCATTGTTTCCACACTTTAGCCAAACAAGGTTACCGAGCTTTGCTAATGTTAGCTCATTAAGTTCATTATTCGAAACATCGAGTGTTTGAATTGCTAAGTTGCTACTTAAATCAATGGCAGAAAGTTTGTTTTGGGCTATATTCAAAAGCGTAAGCTGCTTTAATGCCTCTAAAGCAACATTCTTGAGCTTATTTGCGGAAAGATTCATCCAACGGATATTCGTGTTTTTTGAAAGGTCGATGCTTGACAAATTATTTCCCTGCAAGTAAAGAGCCTCAATTAAAGGGTTATTTGTAAGGGTTATACAATCGAGCTTATTACTGAATACTGTGAGAGTTTTCAGCTTCGGGTTATTTTCGAGGTTTATTTGTGTAAGTAGATTTTCGGGGCAGTACAACTTTTCTAAGTTGGGGTTATGGCTCAAATCGAGTACAGTAAGTTTATTTGCATCGCACGATAAGTCAGTTAGGTTTACTAAGCCCGATACATTTAACGCAGTTAAATTATTATCTCCACAGTCTATTTCGGTAAGTTTATCAGTAGCTGGAAGCAGTAGTTCAGAAAACTGGTTCCCATCGATAATAACCTTGGTTAACGAGGTGAAGCGTGTTAGATCTAACTTACCCGAAAACTTATTCTGGTAAAGCGATAACACATTAAGATTAGTCTGAGCTGAAAGGTTAAGTTCCCCTTTAATACTATTTTTTTCGAGGTATAGCCCTGTAAGTAAAGGTAACTTCGATAAATCGATTTGCTCAAGTTTATTCCCTTGTAATATAAGTTTACTTAGCTTAGGGTTACTATTAAAGGTAACAGCTTTAAGACCTTGCTCAATAACCTGAAGAACAACAATATCGTTGCCATAAATTTTCACATCCCCCTTTGGCGAAAAATCAATATTTTTGGCTCCTTCGAAATGATTTAATACACCATCGCCATAATCAATATCAAACGATGTTCCTTTCACTCCGCCTGTTCCAATACGAACTGTTTTTTTCTTTTCGTCAAAAGTTAGGATAATGTTGGGCAACTTATTAGCTGAAAGGTTTGCCTTTATGGGTTTATGTTCCGCTACAGGAAGCATTTGGGCTTGGGCAAACGACACCTTTGCCATAAGTGGCAATAACAACAGTAAGGTCAGTAACGAGTAATGTTTTTTTGTCATTGATAAATAAATTGGGTTACTTAAGGGTTAGGTAAACGCAAACAACAATAAGCCAAAACAAAACTACGAACTGTTACTTACTGCGTTTACTAACAATGAGAGTAATTATCTGCTTTATAGTTTAATATAGTTAGTTTGAATAGGAAAATAAAGGGCTTACATACTGTGTGCAATACAACTAACCACAACGGTTCTACAGCAAATGCTATTTTGCGATGCAAAGCTAATACAATTGTAGCATGGTAAAAGCCATACAGTTAATAATTTTGTTGCTACCTTTGTAGGTAAGAAAATTAGAAGGAAAATAGTATGTTAAAACCCGTATCGAAGACAATTGATCTTGGTGACGGAAGAAGCATCAAGATTGAGACGGGGAAATTGGCCAAGCAGGCCGACGGAGCCGTAATGGTTACAATGGGTAACACGGTGCTTTTGGCTGTTGTCACTGCAGCAAAAGATGCTGCACCCGATGTCGATTTTATGCCACTTCAAGTGGATTATCGCGAAAAATACTCAGCTTCGGGGCGTTTCCCTGGTGGGTTTACCCGAAGAGAAGGTCGCCCTGGCGATAACGAAATACTAGTTGCTCGCCTTGTGGATCGTGCGCTTCGCCCACTTTTCCCTAGCGACTTCCACGCTGAAGTATTTGTTTATGTAACCCTATTCTCCGCCGATGGTGTAGATCAACCCGATGCACTTGCTGGTTTAGCCGCATCTGCGGCTCTTGCGGTAAGTGATATTCCTTTCGAAGAACCTATTAGTGAGGTACGTGTAGTACGCATTAATGGTGAGTTTAAAATAAACCCCACATTCGAAGAAATGCAATTCGCTGATATCGACCTGATGGTGGCTGCCACTATGGATAACATTATGATGGTTGAGGGCGAAATGAAAGAAGTGAGCGAAAATGATATGCTCGAGGCAATAAAATTCGCTCATGAAGCAATAAAAGTTCAGTGCCAAGCACAATTAGAACTCAGCCAAGAAGTAGGGAAAACCGAAAAACGGGCTTACAGCCACGAAGTAAATGACGATGAATTGCGCCAACGCGTACACGATGAGTGTTATAATAAAGCCTATAGCATAGCCGTAAGTGGTACCTCAAAGCAAGAGCGTAGCGACGCCTTTGAGAACATTGTAGAAGAGTTTAAAGCGCAATTTACCGAAGAAGAACTCGAGGAAAAGGAAGTAATGATTAATCGTTACTACCACGACGTGGAAAAAGAAGCTATGCGCCGAGCTATTCTTGATGAAGGAAAACGCCTCGACGGTCGTAAAACTGATGAAATTCGCCCAATTTGGATTGAAACAGACTGCCTACCCATACCTCATGGTTCGGCAATTTTTACTCGAGGCGAAACACAATCGCTTTCAACATGTACGTTAGGAACTAAAGATGATGAAAAACTCATCGATGACGTACTGCTCAAATCGAAGGCAAAATTTTTACTTCACTACAACTTCCCTCCCTACTCTACAGGAGAAGCCAAACCAATACGTGGAATCGGTCGACGCGAAATTGGGCACGGCAATTTAGCGTTCCGTGCACTAAAGGATATGTTGCCCGATAACTACCCTTATGTGGTTCGCCTTGTTAGCGAAATCCTCGAAAGTAATGGTTCATCGTCAATGGCTACAGTATGCGCAGGCACCTTAGCCCTTATGGATGCTGGTGTTCCCATCAAAAAGCCCGTAAGTGGTATTGCGATGGGGCTTATTAGCGAAAATAAGGGAACCAATTATGCCATACTTAGCGATATATTGGGAGATGAAGACCACCTTGGGGATATGGACTTTAAGGTAACGGGAACTCGCGATGGTATTACTGCAACGCAGATGGATATTAAAGTGGATGGCCTGAGTTACGAAATTCTTGAAAATGCACTAAACCAAGCAAAGGCAGGGCGCATGCATATACTTGACAAAATACAAGAAGCTATGCCACAGCCACGTGCCGATTATAAGGAAAATGTTCCTCGACTTGTGGAATTTACAGTTCCTAAGGATATGATTGGAGCAATTATTGGCCCAGGAGGGAAAATTATTCAAGGAATACAAGAAAAGAGCGGTGCTGTTGTAACGATTGAGGAACTTGAAGATGGTTTAGGACACGTACAGATCGCTAGTGCCGATAAGACCTCGCTTGAAAAAGCTCGCGAAATGATAAACCAAATTGTGGCACTACCCGAAGTAGGCGAAATATACGAAGCTAAGGTTACATCGGTAATGCCCTATGGGTGTTTTGTTGAATTCCTACCAGGTAAGGAAGGGTTGCTCCATATTAGCGAAATTGACTGGAAACGCTTCGAAAACATTGAGGAAACAGGGATTAAGGAAGGCGACAAAATACGCGTAAAACTACTCGAAATTGATCCTAAAACGGGCAAATTTAGGTTATCGCACAAAGTACTTTTACCCAAGCCCGAAGGTTACGTAGAACCCGAACGTCGCCCTCGTCCACCAAGAAGAGAGCGTAACAATAGCGACGAAAACCACAAGCCTCGTCATCATCACTCGAATTCAAGTAATGAACAAGAGTAAATTATAATGTAAGGACTGAGGTCTGTACCATTATTCTACTAAAAGCAAATCCTAGGATGTTATCTCTAAAAGGTAATCCATCCTAGGATTTTTTTTAACCCTGTAAAAAGTAGCATTATTGAGACCTTTGAAAAATAACTCAACAAAAAGAGGCACTCCCTAATAGATTGGGAAATGCCTCATTATTACCTATCAAGATGATGGTTAAACACCCAAACTAATACTCTTCCTCGTCAAAAAAGAAGTCTTCGTTTCTTGGGTAGTCAGGCCAAATATCTTCAATCGAGTCGAATACTTCCCCCTCGTCTTCAATCTCCTGCAAAATTTCAACAAGTTCAAGAGGAGCACCCGAGCGTTGTGCATAGTCAATGAGTTCGTCTTTTGTTGCAGGCCATGGAGCATCGTCAAGCTTCGATGCAAGTTCTAATGTCCAATACATATTATAATCGTACTAAATACTATGATTAACTGTTGTGTTCGTTGTACCAAAGGCAAAACAAGTAGCAACAAAACAACCTTGTTAGTCCTCTTCAAGCTAGTTGCTACATCCTAACACTTCCTTTGTCTTGGCAAAAGTACTATTTTTTTCTTAGTTAGCTAGGCGTTGAGCAATGGAAGCACTTTTTAGGATCGGTAAATAAGCAACTAAGTACTCACTGTAGTATAGCAATAATACTAAATCATCGCACAGAAACAGTTTGAATTACATCTGTACGTCCCAAAATCCTACGAGTTAAATTCTTGATTTTCATGAGATTAATAGAGTAGTATTATCCATTTTATTATTGATGGCTATGTGTTTTTTAGGTGGGAGCTTGTGGTTCGTACTACCCTGCTTCGCCAACTCCAACAAACATCAGTTATTTGCAAATCGTGGAGTGCCACAAAAAATACCAATACTAAGAATAAAAAACCTGTGCTGCTTAATACAAGCAACACAGGCTCAAAAAAGACATTACAAACAAAGTGAACCTAACAACAATGGTTAAGTCACTTATAACTAATCATGAACATTACTGTTCCTTTTCAACAAGTTCTTCCACACTTGCTTCCTCCTGAGGTATGCTCCAGTCGGCTTTAGCTAGACGGGTATAACTGTTGTAGCGATACTTAGCTGCACGAAGCGAAGCTTCAGCAAGTTCTTCAGCTTGGGTAGGGAACTGCTTGTAAAGAGCATTATAGCGAACTTCGCGTTTTAAGAAGTCCTTAAACAAATCCCATTTGGGTTCCTTGCTTTCGAGTTTAAACGGATTTTCGCCCTTATCGGCGCGCTCGGGGTTATAGTTCCAAAGGTGCCAGTAACCACACTCAACAGCGAGTTTTTCTTCCATTTGAGCCATTCCCATTCCGCCTTTTATACCGTGCGAAATACAAGGAGAATAGGCAATAATAAGCGATGGACCATCGTATGCTTCGGCTTCTTTAAGTACTTTAAGTGTTTGTGCTTGGTTAGCACCCATGGCAATTTGCGCAACGTAAACATAACCATAGGTAGTAGCCATAAGACCAAGATCCTTTTTGCGAACACGTTTACCATTAGCTGCAAACTTTGCAATAGCACCTACAGGAGTACTTTTCGACGACTGTCCACCCGTATTTGAATAAACTTCGGTATCGAGTACCAAAATATTTACATTCGCACCCGTAGCTAAAACATGGTCGAGACCACCGTAACCAATATCGTAAGCCCAACCATCGCCACCAATAATCCATTGCGAAGGTTTAACAAAGTAATTTTTTAGTTCATGTACCTCGGCAAACTCTTCTTCCTTATGTTCATTGAGTAAAGGAAGAATAAGATCGCTAAGCCTACGGCATTCAGTAGCATCGTTAAATTTATCGAGCCATTCGTGGAACAATTCATTTAGCAAGCCTTCAACTTTTCCATCAGCTAATAGCGAACTTATGCGAGTATTTAATCGGCTACGAAGTGTTTTACTTGCAAGGCTCATACCATAACCAAACTCGGCATTATCTTCAAAAAGAGAGTTAGCCCAAGCGGGGCCCTGCCCTTTTTCGTCAATGGTGTATGCCGAAGTAGGAGCACTAGAGGAGTAAATAGACGAACACCCCGTGGCATTAGCAACGATCTGACGGTTGCCAAATAGTTGCGAAACTAACTTAACATAAGGTGTTTCACCACATCCCGAGCAAGCACCGCTGTATTCGAAATAAGGTTTAGCAAACTGCGAATTCTTTACACTAGCAAACTTGTCAACAAGGTCGGCTTTGTTGGTGACCTCAGCTTCGAGCTTCGTCCAGTTAACTTGTTCTTTACGGGCTTGGTCATCCAAGGGAACCATTTCAAGTGCTTTTCCATTTTTGTTACCAGGGCAAACATTTGCACAGTTGCTACACCCTAAACAGTCGAGAACATTTACCTGAATACGGAATCCCAAACCAGCTTCCTTAAACACTTTGCCTTGTGCTGGTAGGGTTACAACACCTGTAGCCTGCTGTTCAGCTTCGTTAAGCAGGAACGGACGAATAGTGGCATGAGGGCAAACATAGGCGCACTGGTTACATTGGATACAGTTATTGGCAATCCATTGAGGTACGAATGCAGCAACACCGCGCTTTTCGCTAGCCGAAGTTCCTGGGTGCCACGTTCCATCTTCAATACCTTTAAAGGTCGAAACTGGTAAATCATCGCCTTTTTGGGCGTTCATTACACGAACCACTTCCTGAATAAAAGCATCCTCGCCTTCGTGTTGTTCTTTTTTGTCTTCAGGTAAGTTTGCCCATTCGGGGTTTACTTCAATTTCCATCACTTCGCCACCACGATCTACGGCTTGGAAGTTCTTATTTACAATTTCTTCGCCTTTCTTGCTGTAGCTCTTAACAATGAATTTCTTCATCTGTTCAACCGCAAGTTCGTAAGGTATTACATCAGCTATTTTAAAGAAAGCCGATTGAAGTATAGTGTTTGTGCGGTTACCTAAACCTATCTCCTGTGCAATGGCCGTTGCATTAATACAGTAAAAACGGATATTATTTTTAGCAAGGTAACGCTTAATGTTATTAGGCAGGTGCTTTTCAATTTCATCCTTTGCCCAAATGGCATTTAGCAGAAAGGTACCATTCTTTTTTAAGCCTTTAAGCACATCGTACATACGTAGGTATGCAGGTACATGGCAAGCAACAAAATCGGGGGTAACCACCAAATAAGGCGAACGAATAGGGTTATCGCCAAAACGAAGGTGTGAAGCTGTAAAACCACCCGATTTTTTCGAGTCGTAAGCAAAATAGGCTTGGCAGTATTTATCGGTATTATCACCAATAATCTTTACCGAGTTTTTATTAGCACCTACTGTACCATCGGCACCGAGACCGTAAAATTTGGCTTCGAAAATACCTGTGTTTTCGAATTGAACGTCCTCTAACTGAGGAAGCGATGTAAAGGTTACATCGTCAACAATACCAATAGTGAAGTGATCTTTGGGTTCGGGAAGTTCGAGATTTTCGAAAACCGAGAATATCTGAGCAGGGGTTGTATCCTTACTACTTAAACCATAACGCCCGCCAACAACTAGAGGTGCATCGGCGTTACCATAAAAAGCGTTACGTACATCTAAATAGAGAGGTTCACCCATCGAACCTGGCTCTTTTGTTCTATCGAGTACAGCAATACGCTTTACCGATTTTGGTAATGCTTCGATAAAATGCTTAATGCTAAAGGGGCGGTAAAGATGTACCGAAAGCAAGCCAACTTTTTTGCCTTTTGCGGTAAGATAATCAACAGTTTCGCGAACTGTATCGGTAACCGACCCCATGGCTATAATAACATTTTCGGCATTTTCGTGACCATAGTAATCGAAAAGGTGATATTTCCGCCCCGTAATTTTAGCAATTTCATCCATGTACATCTGTACCACTTCGGGTACAGCATCGTAAAATGGATTCGATGCCTCGCGAGCTTGGAAGTAAATATCGCCATTTTGTGCGGTTCCTCGTGTTACAGGGGTATTGGGGTTTAAAGCACGTTTACGGAAAGCAGCAAGGGCTTCCATATCAATAAGTGGGCGAAGCTCCTCATCACTTAAAGCATCTATCTTTTGTATTTCGTGCGATGTGCGAAACCCATCGAAGAAGTGAATAAAGGGCACGCGCGATTTAATTGCTGCAAGGTGAGCCACTGCAGCAAGATCCATAACCTCCTGCACGCTACCTGTAACAAGTTGCGCAAGCCCCGTCATTCTCGCACTCATAACATCTTGGTGATCGCCAAAAATCGAAAGTGCCTGCGCTGCCAATGCACGAGCAGAAACATGGAAAACGCCAGGAAGCAACTCCCCAGCAATTTTATACATGTTGGGCAACATTAGCAACAACCCTTGCGAAGCCGTAAAAGTAGTGGTTAAAGCACCAGCCTGTAAAGCTCCGTGCATGGCACCAGCCGCACCAGCTTCGCTTTGCATTTCTTCTACACGTAATACTTCGCCAAAAATATTTTTACGTTCTTGGGCACTCCATTCATCAACCAATTCGGCCATTGTGGACGAAGGTGTAATGGGGTAAATGGCTGCCACATCGCTAAACATATAGGCAATATGTGCTGCTGCGGTATTGCCATCACACGTCATTTTCTTTTTCGTGTTTGCCATAATTTGCTTGTGTAAACTATCTCTCTTATTATGTTCTTATTATTTTACTGTACTACCCCTTTTAGTTCAAAGTAACCCGAGGGAGGTTGCTCTAATATCAAAAGGTATTTTTTTAATCCATATAAACTATTTGCTCGAATAACGCTAACTCTTTGCTTGCTTGAGGTAACTTTTCTAATAAAGAAAACCAAAAATCCATAGGGGAATAAGGTTATCACGACCTATAGTCATTTCGTTTATGGCGTAGTATCGTTCGCTATTATAACGCGACGAACGATCCTTATCGATACGAAATTCGTATTTATCATCAACTACAAAATGAACTCCACGCTTCGAGGGGGAAGTAATATGGAATTTATTCCCCAATTGGTTCCTAAAAAAGGTTTGGAGTACATCAGTTGTATCCACTTGTTCAGGATTCAACACGTAGCATAAATTACTGTTCTCTACAAGCACTTTACTCGGGGTTTTACTAGTGTTACTACCCATAGCCGTACGGCGTTCAACCAAGGTTAGCAAATGTGCTTCCTGCATGGCAAGAACATAGTTTGTAACCGTACTTCGGCTTGTACCAATCGACGAGGCCAAGCGTGAAACATTTATCGACGAGGGAGCCTCCTTCGAAATTAAGTACAACAACTTGCGAAGCTTTGGAAGTAGACGCTGATCGATGTTACGTATATACATCAAATCTACTTCGAGCATCATATTGATGTTCTTGAGTAAATTCTCGCTGTAGTTGCGTTTCTCTAAAAATAGGGGATAATAGCCATGGTGCAAATAATCCTGCATCCAATTACAAGGATTAATACTTTCGAGAATGGTTCTACTAAAATCCCGATGATGCTTTATAATGTCGTTCCACGAAATAATAGGGAGTTTAATACCTGTTTTAACTTCCAAAAACTCGCGTAGCGAAAAACCTCGCAAATTATAGCAACAACCAGGGAAGTTTTCTCCTTCCTCAGTTCCAACAATCATCGAACAAGTATATATAATTTGCAACTCAGGAAAACGCTCCCTACAAATTAGCAACTGATTCTGCCAATCGGGATACTTAAAAATCTGATCCAAAAGAAGCAATTTTCCTCCATTAGCCACAAAACTTTCAGCAAACTCAACAATACTTGTAGTTGTAAAAAAGAATTGATTAAGGTTTACATATAAACACTTCTTTTCGTGCGTATCGTACTTCGAAGCAACCCAATCAAGTAAAAAAGTTGTTTTGCCAATACCCCTTGGCCCCACAATTCCTATCAGCCTTTCGTTATCGTCTATCTCATAAAAAAGCTGACGGATTAAGGTGCTTCCCTTGGTTCGAAGTAGGTAATCGTGTGTACGATAGAGGCTCTCCATGGCTTATAGCTTATTCTTATACTGCTACAAAGGTAGCACTTTATCACGAATTTGCAAACTGTTTATTGCAAAACAAAATAAAAAACCATCTATCCTGGTATATAAAATCATCAATACCCCCAAAAAGAGGGGTTGCTAGGTGGCGAGGGTAAACATGGCGTGTTGGTGTGTATGGGGGGGGAGGCGGAGCGATTTCTATAGGTATAGGTATGCTTCTCGTGATGGTACGGCTTGGGAGGGAAATGGTATCGGGCAAGGTGTGGGCTTTTGGCACCGATCGTTGGGATAAACTTACCGCCTCCTTTGTAGAGAAGTAGCGTGATGTACTGTAAAAAGCAAACTACATTATCTAACAATAATGGCTATCTCGTTTTGCATGCATCAGTAATGTTACCCTTTGTTCTATCGAATAACAGATCCTTTCATAACCCAACTATGGAATATAATTTTACCTTTGCTCATAATTATAAAAATACTACTGTAATGAATAACATAAAACAACCGCATGCCCTGCTTGCTGTATTCCAACATAAGGTGGGGAACAATTTTGGCATTCTTGAGCTTAATACAGGGAATGTTTTGTGGGAAAACTCTTTTCCGATGTTTCCAAGGAACCTAAACGAGGGGTTCTTTTCTCTTCCTAACGGTAAAGGGCAGTTCAATTTTTATAATGCTTACAATAAAGAACTTGTTCCCATAAATGAGCAACCTTATTTATCGATTGGGGTATTTACTGAAGGCATAACCCCTATACGTAGAAATGGACAAGAAATTGAAGTTATTACTAACAACAACGAGGAACTATTCAAGCTAAATGAATGCGTCGGTGAAAAGGTAAGCGAATGCGATGCGAACTATGCTGATAATATGCTTCGATGTAAATCAGCCAAAGGCAAACTCGGGTTCATCAGTAATAATGGCAATACTATTATTCCACCTAAATATTCCTATGCAACAGTTTTCAATAGTGGAATCGCCGTTACTGCTAAAAATAAAAGCATACACAAATATGATATTATAAATAAGAAAGGCGAAAAATTATCGACATTTGAATACTCCAATAAAAGAGACTCTCCAAACCAAATACAGATAGTAAGTGGGGGTACAACCTTACTAATCGATGGCGAACTATTTATGCTTGATGGAACACCATACTTATGCAACAGTACCTACAATTATATCCTTGCTGCTAACGAAGAGTACGTACTCTATTATAACAATCAACAGCCCAACCTTTTTGGTGTGTCTACAAGGGATGGACACAACATAATACCACCAATTCACGAGGAACTAACCCTGCCTTATAATAACGAATACTGGTGTTTAAGAAACGAAACCTTGCAAAAGCGATCCATTAGCCACGAACTACTTTACGAATACCCCGAACGTGTAATCGGGTTTACAGCTATCGAGGAACAACTTATTGCAATTGATAAACAGCTTATGCGTTTTATAGTTTCACCCTATGGTTTGAACCTAAACAACAGCAAATACGAATCCCTAGAATACGGAGCCTACGATTATGAACCTATTTCGACACTCCCACGATAAGCTCTACAGAACACCTGCAAGGCTACAATGAACTACCTTATGATACTTTCGAATAGTTTTACCCAAACCACGAAAAAAAGGGGGGGGTATCGAAACAAGAGTTTTTTCCCCCCCTATAAAGAAGATTTCCAGAAACTTTACCTCAGTTATTTGATTTTATAACCTGTCCACTTAAAAAGATCCTTGTTACAACCAGTATTCCCATCACTAATATTAATAGTGTGCTGTTTAGCATCTATGGCTCTTACTTCTTTACCAATAAGTTTCGATGAAAGCTTATTCGTAACATTTATAATACAACCTGGTTTAGCGTTGGTAACTTTATCGGTTAGGTCAATAAGATCCTCAGCTGAGCCAGTTCCTTTAACCAATGCATTCTCAATATTTACTTTACACTCTCTACGAATCTTTATTACATCGTCCATAAAGTAACCATGATCCGTTTCTTTATTAGTTTTAGGCTGCATGTTTAATTCTATGGTCATATTACGAATCGTAAAAAAGCTTTGCCTATCAT
>JASBZJ010000029.1 GCA_029983495.1 Porphyromonas sp. | reverse complement strand
CAGGACGAAAATAAAAAAGAACCTGAACAAAATAATGATATGTAGGGGCGGATCTCAAGTGTCCGCCCGCATGTGTCGAACAAAATCATGATGTTACGGTTGTAACCCATCAAACTGCTCCCATCGATAATAAATTACGATACGATGGCGGGCGGACACACAGCTCCGCCCCTACAATTCCCCTTAAATGAATGCGCTTATTACCAGATAGATATTATAACCTATAATGATACTTGCTACCGTGCAAAGGACTCCAACTTTAACTTAGCAACTCGCAACAAAAATCATGGAGTGCGTTAAAACAAAAAAAGGCGGACAACATAATGCCCGCCCAATTAATTTACCTAAGTACCCCTTTGCTAATAAGGGATACCATTATGGTTAATACTCTTTGGGGTTTTCGTAACGATTAGCAACTTCTTCCCATTTTACAATGGCCCAAAGATCTTTTACGTGGTCAGCACGACGGTTTTGATAGGTTAGGTAATAAGCATGTTCCCAAACATCAAAACCAAGTAGAGGGTTAAGCCCTTTACGATAAGGGTTACCAGCGTTAGGTTCGCTTTCAATACTTAGCTTACCATCTTTATCAGCAGCAAGCCATACCCAACCAGAACCAAAAAGGGCAGTGCATGCGTTGTTAAATTCTTCCTTGAACTTTTCGAAGCTACCCCATTGTTTGTTTATAGCTTCGGCAAGTTTACCTGTAGGCTCCCCACCTGCATTTGGGGCAAACTGATACCAATAAAGGTTATGGTTAAGTATTTGCCCAGCTTGATTGTACATTTTGCCTTCGGCCTTTTTTACAATCTCACCTAGGCTCATGTTTTCGAATTCGTTTCCTTCGATAAGTTTGTTAAGGGTATCAACGTAACCTTTGTGGTGTTTACCATGGTGGAGTTCCATAGTTTGTTTGCTGATTACGGGTTCGAGGGCATCGGTTGCATAGGGCAACGCAATAAGTTCATGTTTCATCTCTTTTTTACTGCTAATGGTGGAACTATTATTTTTATTCTGGTGCAGTGCTTGTTGTGCAAATGTTCCTTGTGAAGTAACGGCCAACAGAGCACTGGCTAATACGATTTTTACTGATGTTCTAAACTTGTTTTTCATTGCTTTTTGTAGTATCAATCCTTTTGTTCTTTTTTCTGTCCACCACAAAGAAAGGTAAAATGTTGGAATGTTACAGCATGGTATAATAGAAAAAAATAATAGTACTCCTTTGTTTGGAGTACTATAAAAGGAGCTATCGTTATGATAGTATGGTAGATGAGACTGCTAGAATAGGGAAAAAACAGGAGTCTATTTTTTTCGAAAAAGTAGCATCTGGCACCTTTTGCAGTCGAACTTAAGCTGAATTTTTAGGGAGCCACTACTCAGAAAAAGCGGTTCCTTATATGGGAACTGCTTATTCTCGAGCGTACAGTAACCAAGAAATCGGCGCAAGCAATGCTTTGTTGTCATCAACGCTTCATTTCCAGTTTGTTCTAATTCAAAGGCAGGGGCAATATTATTTACTCCAAGTTTTTGGTATACGCTTAGTGCCACTTTGTTGCTTACGTTGCTTTGGTAACTAAGCGTTGTAGGGAATGTAATTTTGTACTTAAGGCTTTCAATTGTTGGTCTGTAAAGTGTGTGTGCTAGGTGTTTTATTTTTAGTACACGTATAAGCGCTACAGTCGCTTTTCTGCGTAACTCTGTTATTAATGAGGGGGGAACAAACCAGCCATTATTTAGTACTTGTACATCAGTTGCCGTAAAGGGGGTATTCCCAAGCTTCGATAATGCTTCAATCAACTTTTTATTATTCAACGGTTGCTTTTGGCTATCGAGATTACACGGTAAAGAAACTTTGCAATAAATGGTGTTAGTAACCTCACTCCACATTGTAAGATCCAATCTATGTTTAAAAGCTTCGAGCAACATGAGGATGGGGATAGATCGACTAGTAGCATCGTTACGTTGTATTATCTCTTCAAAAGCGCTATCATAATTTCGGTATAGTAAAGTGCCCTTTTGTGGGATTTGTTCGCCAAAAAAATGGAACATATTGTTGTTTATAACTCGGTTTATTCTCCCACCTTGTACAGTTCCGTTGTTTTGGTAAAAACAAACACCATCGCCATTATGCAGGTCGCAAGGTTTTGTAAGTGTAATAACAGAGCCTTTAACCTGTTTAACTACAGCCAGTAGTTCACCCTCGCTTTTAGGACTATTGGGGCGTATTAATGGTTCTTTTACTCGATTGCCATCGAACAACTGATAATTTGTAGCACCTCTCGAAAAACTTTTAAAAGGGTTAGGCGTAAACTTGAATTCGTGATTTCCCAGTGAAGCCCGTTTATAATGCTCTGCATGTTCGGCAATAAAGCTATCAAGTAAGTTACGATAATAGGCAGTTACGTTTTTTACATAGGATGCTGATTTAAGCCGACCCTCAATTTTGAAGGACGTTACCCCAGCTCTTATAAGTTCGGGAAGTATATGGCTACGGTTCAAATCCTTTAGCGATAATAGGTATTGGTTTTCGCGTATATGTTTTCCTTCAGAATCGTAAAGGGAATAAGGTAGACGACATAGTTGGGCGCAATCGCCACGGTTGGCACTTCGCCCCTTAAACGCTTGAGATAGATAACATTGTCCACTATAGCATACGCATAATGCCCCGTGTATAAAGGTTTCGAGCTTAAGCGTTGAAAGCGAATTTGCAATATTTCGGGTTTGTTCTACATTCAATTCTCGGGCAAGTACAGCTTGTTCAAAGCCCAATTTTTCCAACCGATAAAGGGTTTCTGCGTCATTGTTATGGCATTGTGTACTTGCATGTAAAGGAATTGGGGGTAAATCAAGCGAAAGGAGGGAAAAATCCTGAATAATTAAAGCATCAACACCTATAAGATAAAGTGCCTTAGCTAAGCTTTCGGCTTGGTTTAATTCACTGTCGTATAGTATAGTGTTAAGGGCAACATATACTTTTACGCCATATAAATGTGCACGGTTAACAAGTGTAGCTATATTGGCAAGCGATACCCCCGCTGCAGCTCGTGCTCCGAACTTAGGGGCTCCAATGTATACAGCATCAGCCCCAGCTGAAATCGCTTTTAAACCAATATCCAGCGAACCGGCAGGGGCTAATAGTTCTAATTTTGTACGGTTAGCCTTATAGTTTTTCTCCATAGGCTAAATCGCCAGCATCGCCTAACCCAGGAATAATGTACGAATGTTCGTTGATTTCATCGTCAAGCGCAGCCGTCCAAATAGTAACATTTCTGTCGTTTGGCAAGTTTTGCTTTAAGTAGTCCAATGCCTGTTTGCTTGCAATTACCGAGGCAATATGTAAGTCGCAAGGAATACCACGTGTTTGTAATGCGCGATAGGCCATTTCCATTGAACTTCCTGTAGCTAGCATGGGGTCGGTTAAAATCAAAACCTTACCTGTTAGGTCGGGGCAAGCTATATACTCAACATGAATATCAAAGCGGAGGGCATCTTTATATTTTCGGTAGGCCGAAACAAAAGCATTTTCGGCATGATCGAAGTAATTCAGGAAACCGTGGTGAAAGGGAAGACCAGCACGTAATATTGTTCCGAGTACTACCTGCTGACTTAATCGAAACCCTTCCGCAATCCCTAAAGGGGAGGGAATTGAACACATTTCGTAACGTAGCCTTTTACTTATTTCGTAAGCCATAGTTTCGCCTATACGCTCAATGTTTCGCCTAAATCGCATTCTGTCGGTTTGGATATCAACGTGACGCATTTCGGCCACAAAGTCGCATAATAGCGAGGGGGTATTGCTGAAATTTATTACTTCAACCATGAGAGTTTTTTCGATTCAATAACTGTAACTGTGGCAAAAGTACAATAACTTTGCGGGGAATAACGTTCTAAGGGAAAATACCAAACAAAAAGGATGACTAGGAAGTCGTTAGCAAAAAACTTTTCACAAGTACTAAATGTTATTTTTGCTTTGCTGTGTATCGTGCTTATAAGCCCTTATACAGCCTATAGCCAAAGGGAAAAACCCAAGAACCGTCCTTATGCTGATTATCGTCGATTCCATTTAGGTTTTCATGTGGGAACTCATACGCAGGATATGGTAATTCAGAATTTTGGGAAGAATAGTGCCATATCCGAAAGTGGTAGCTCGATATTTGGCGAAATGGAAATGTTTTCGCCAGGCTTTTCAGTAGGAATAATTCTAAATTATTCCCCAATACTCGATTTAGATGTTCGCTTGGTTCCAACTCTCCATTTAGGAGAACGTTCAATAGCCTTTGCTAATGAAAAAAAAGAGCAAATAGACCGATTCGATTTACGAAGTAATATGATTGAATTACCCTTGCTTGTAAAGTATAGTTCGCAACGGCTCAATAATATGCGTCCGTATATAATTGCAGGACCATATACAGCGTTTCAAATTGGTCAGCGTGTAGCTTCGCCTATAAAGTTTAAGTTAGTAGACTATGGTATGAAAATAGGGGTTGGATGCGATATATACCTCCATTTTTTTAAACTATGCCCCGAACTAACGTTTGGTTATGGAATTCCAAATGTTATTGAGTATAACCGACCTGAGCTTATCGATGACAATAGGTTAATATACACACAAACCATAAAACGAGCTTCAACCAGAATGATAATGTTTACCATAAACTTCGAATAGAGAGGACGCCTGCAGTATAATGTATTGATAACTGGGCAACATACAATATTGAGCATGGAAAAAGATTCACACAGTACAAACAAGTACTTAGCTACACATTGTATTATAATGAGTACTGCTTTAGTTGGTTGCATAGGCACTAAATAAGTAGTACTTTTGTAAGAAGAAGTTTTTTAATTAGAATACGATTACTATGGAGCACCCACTCTATATCTATAATACGCTTACCCGAAAAAAAGAGCAGTTTGTTCCTTTGCACGAACCTTTTGTTGGACTTTACGTTTGTGGCCCTACAGTTTATGGGGATCCGCATTTAGGTCATGCTCGGCCTGCTGTAACATTCGATGTTCTTTTTCGATACCTTTCGTACCTAGGTTATAAGGTTAGGTACGTAAGGAATATAACCGATGTTGGTCACCTTGAGGCGGATGCCGATGACGGGGAAGATAAAATTGCAAAAAAAGCACGCTTGGAACAACTTGAACCTATGGAGGTAGCTCATTATTACACCGTTCGTTACCATCAAGCAATGGATGCACTAAATGTACTGTCCCCAAGTATTGAGCCTCAAGCCAGTGGGCACATTATTGAACAAATCCAACTGGTGGAAAAAATTCTTGACGCTGGTTTTGCTTATGTAAGTAATGGCTCGGTGTATTTTGATGTTGAGAAGTACGATAAAGCCTATGGTTATGGAATACTGAGCCAACGTAAAATAGAGGACATGGTGTCGAATACCCGTTCCCTCCAAGGGCAAGATGAAAAGCACAACCCACTTGATTTTGCACTTTGGAAAAATGCATCGCCCGAACATATTATGAGATGGCCTAGCCCTTGGGGAATGGGATTCCCAGGGTGGCATTGCGAATGCACGGCTATGGGACATAAATATTTGGGCGATGAATTTGATATTCATGGAGGAGGAATGGATTTAGTTTTTCCTCACCATGAGTGCGAAATTGCTCAAGCACGAGCCGCCGAAGAGGGTAGACCCATGGTTCGTTATTGGATGCATAACAATATGCTAACCGTTGAAGGGAAAAAAATGGGTAAAAGCCTTGGCAACTTTATAACCTTGGAAGAGTTTTTTACAGGAAATCACCCTAAACTTCAACGCCCCTATTCACCAATGACCATACGCTTCTTTATGCTAAGTGCACACTATAGAGGAACCGTTGATTTCAGTAATGATGCATTAGAGGCGGCTTCGAAAGGATTGTTACGCCTTATGGAAGCAACAACCATGCTCGAATCATTAAAAGCGAGTGATAAGAACTCCTTTGATGTTACGGTTTATGGAAAACAACTTGCCGAGGCTATGAACGATGATTTAAATACCCCGAGTGTTATTGCTACACTTTTCGATATGGTTCGTATGGTTCATAGAATAAAGAATAACGAGGAAACCCTAACCCAGGAGGCACTTGACCAATTTAAAGAGCTACTAAAAACCTATTGCTTTGATATATTGGGGTTGGCCAACGTTGCAGAATTATCAACAACAAATCCTAATCGAGAAAAAGCTTATGCTGGAGCGGTGGACTTGCTTTTGGATGTTCGCCAAGAGGCTAAAACCCGAAAAGATTGGGGAACTTCGGATAAAATTCGCGACTATTTAAAGGAACTAGGCTTTACGGTAAAGGATACAAAAGAGGGGGCAGAGTGGACGTTGGAAGTTTAGTCTTAATTTAAGTATCTATGGGTACCCCTTTGTTCATAAGTTTTGTCGTTCCTGTGTACAATAGACCTCAGGAAGTTGAAGAACTTCTCGAGAGCTTAGTAGTACAATCCGAAAAAAACTTCGAAATTATTATTGTTGAAGATGGCAGTAGCTTACCCTGTGATGGTGTAATTAAACCATATCAACAGCAACTTTCGATTACCTATAAAGCCATTCCAAATGGGGGACCCTCGAATGCTCGTAATGTAGGGGTACAAAGTGCAAAAGGTGCTTATTTAATCTTTTTAGATAGTGATGTTGTTCTGCCTCGCCATTACATGGCTATTGTAAATAGAGCATTACTAAACAATCCCTCTATTGACCTTTTTGGTGGCCCCGATACGGCTCATGAAGACTTTACCCCTATACAAAAAGCAATTAATTACTCAATGACCTCGGTTATTACAACTGGTGGTATTCGGGGAAAAAAAGTTCATGCAGGGCGATATTGCCCGCGAACATTTAATATGGGTTGTCGCACAACATTGTTCGAACAATTACGTGGCTTTGATGTAACTATGCGTTTTGGTGAGGATATCGATTTTTGCTTACGTGCATACGGAGCAAACGCAAAAGTGTACTTACTTGAAGAGGCATGGGTGTACCATAAGCGAAGGGTTGATTTCAAGAAATTCTACAAACAGGTTTTTAATAGTGGAATTGCTCGCATTCATTTGGAAAAACGGCACCCGCATAGTATGGAATTGGTTCATACATTACCTGCTATGGCAACTACACTCTTTGTACTGCTTGTGGTATTTTCGTGTTTTTACCCCATTCTACTTGTTGTATTAGCTTTGTTCGCATGCATTGTATTTACTGATGCATTACATAGTACTAAAAACTTAAAGGTAGCATTACTAAGCTTAGTTGCAACATTCATACAAATAACAGGTTATGGTTCGGGCTTTTTAGTAGCACTATGGCGTTGTTATATTCTTCGTGGTAAAGAATTTTCGGCCTTCGAGAAAACTTTTTATAATTAGTTTCTTCTTCACTCATTCAATTCCTTTATGAAAAATACCTTTCAACACCCCTTCTTTACTGCTAAGGATGGATGGTTTGCCTTTTTTCGTTATCTATCAATAGTCGTTTTTTTTGCTATTGTTTCTATTGTTTACTTTCTCCCAGCTTCGATTGAAGGGCGAGAACTTTACCGTGTGGATGTAGAATCGGTTTCGGGTAATGGAAGTGATGTGCGAATGTTTATGGAAAAGTATCCCGATAGTGTGAGCTATTGGACGAATAGCCTTTTCGGGGGAATGCCCATGTACCAAATCGCACCCACTTACCCTTCGCTAAAAGGAATCGAAACTATGGAGAAGGTGTATACACTTCGTACTCCATTAAATATACTCGGCTCCTATCCATGGCTTCTTTTTGCATTGATGATAGGTGGTTTTATCTTCCTAAAGTGTATGCGAACAAGCGATTTACTAGCAGTTTTTGGGGCATTGTTTTGGGCATTTTCGAGTTATTTCGTAATACTTATTGCTGCGGGGCATATTTGGAAGCTTATGGTATTAGCCTATATCCCTCCCACCATTGGAGGGTTGGTTCTTATCTATAGGCGTAAGTATCTTTTAGGTGCTTTTGTTTTATTCTTTTTTACAGCTATTCAATTGCTGGCCAACCACCTACAAATGACATATTACTTTCTTTTTGTAATGCTAGCATTTGTAATTGGTTGCTTGGTTGAGACAATTCGTACAAAGCAGTATAAAACATTTCTCACGTCAACGGGTGTAGCACTTCTTGCAGGTTTAGGGGGTATAGCCATAAATGCAACTAATTTGTACCATACTTATACTTATAGCAAGGAAACTATGCGTGGTGGCAGTGAACTAACTTTGGTTAAAGAAGGCGAAAGCCAAACTAGCGATGTTTCGAATGTTGGATTGCAAAAAGAATACATTACGCAATGGAGCTACGGAATTGGTGAAACTTGGAGCTTGTTAACCCCAAATATACGGGGTGGTGCTTCGGAGCCACTTGCCTTACATCGTAAAGCTCTTGAAAAAGCTAGCTCTGAATACCAAGCCGGTTTAAATAATGTTCCCGCATATTGGGGAAATCAGCCTTTTACTTCGGGTCCTGTATATGTGGGCGTGTTTGTGGTGATGTTATTTATTCTAGGTTGTTTTATTGTTAGGGGATCTACAAAGTGGGTGTTACTTGCTTGTACAATACTATCGATATTACTTTCGTGGGGAAAAAACTTTATGCCCCTAACCGATTTTTTTATTGACTATATTCCCTTGTACAATAAATTCCGAGCTGTATCGTCAATACTTGTAATTGCCGAGTTTACTATTCCTGCCCTTGCAACATTAGCCTTGGTGGAAGTTATTAGGCAACCTCAACAGCTATTAAAGAACAGGGTTGCCCTAATAGTTTCGTTTGGTTTACCTTTACTAGTATTATTCCTTATGGGTGTTGCGCCTAATTTGTTCGGCAACTTCCTATCGAAACAGGAAGCCCTTCAGTTTAACCAACTCTTACTAAGCGATGCTCGTTACAGTGGATTTATGCAGTCGTTGCAGGCCGTTCGTCGAAGCTTACTTGTTAGCGATGCCTGGCGTAGCTTTTTTATTGCAATCCTTTCGTTGGTAGTACTTTTCCTTTTCGTAAAAAAACGTATTGGGGCGATTGCCATGGTTACACTTGTTGGGGCAATATCGTTTGTTGATTTGTGGACTGTTTGTAAACGATACCTACACGACGATATGTTTGTTACTAACGTAGCTCAACATAATGCGCCAACACAAGCCGACTTGCAAATATTAAAGGACAAAGAACCTACATACCGTGTACTTAACCTTAGTGTGAATACTTTTAATGATGCTTCAACGAGCCGATGGCATAGGAGTGTTGGTGGCTATCATGCAGCAAAACTTCAACGTTATCAGGATCTCATCGACCATCAATTGGTTAAGTTAAATCCTCAAGTAATTAACATGCTTAATACAAAGTATATCATTGTTCCATCAAATAATGGGCAAACTACAGTTCAAACAAACCCTGATGCGTTTGGTTCAGCATGGTTTACAAAAAGTATTAAGGTCGTGGATAACGCTAACGAGGAAATGGAAGCTTTAAATAGTACACCTTTACGAGACGTTGCTGTAATTGACAAACGATTTGTTACACCCGAGCTTGAAAAGCTTCCTCCCCTTACCGATAGCTTGGCCGTTCTTTCCCTTCAGTCGTTTGCCCCAAATGCTATGGAATACAATGTTGAGCTTTCTCAACCAGCTTTTGCTGTGTTTAGCCAAATCTATTATCCTCATGGTTGGAAAGCTTTTATTGAAAAGGACGACAAAACAGATAACCTACCTATTATACGAACCGACTATGTTTTGCGCGGTATAATACTTCCCAAGGGCAATTATCGTATGAAAATGGTTTTCGACCCATATTCCTTACACGTTACCGAAGCTATTGCTTTTACAGCAAACGCACTTTTACTTTTGTTGCTCCTTTCCACTATTGGTTACTATATTTGGCAACGAAAAAAGCGTGCTAATTAGCTTTGCAAAATAATGTATATCCTCCCATCTGAAGGAATAAAAAGCTTATTACCTTTGATTGAAATCATAATAACAGAATAATTGTAGCAATGCACAAAACAATTCAAGTAAGTTTAATTGCTTTGGTACTTACATTATCGGCATGTAGCCCAAAGCTTCGTCCGCTTAATACACGTCAAGTATCTGTTGAATCCGAACCTTTAATGGTAGTGGGGCAAAATATTGAGTCGAATATAACCCTCCATATCCCCGAAAAATGGTTTCATAAAAAGGCTTCGTTAAAAGTTATGCCTGTGATGCGCATAAATAGTAGCGAAGTTTGGGGGGGAACATATACTCTACAGGGCGAACAAGTTTATGGCAACAATACCGTTGTGCCTTATAATAGCGGAGGAAATTTTACTTTTTCCTCGCAATTTGCTTATAACCCACGCATGCAAAATGGCAAACTTTACCTCACTTTAAAGGAAGTATATAATGGCAAGGAACGGGCATTACCCGAACTATTGCTTACTCAAGGAGTAATAGCTACCGCCACATTAGCTCAGCTTTCGGGTGCAACTCCATATGTTGCAAGTAATAAGTTCCAACGCATTATTACCGAGAAATATGATGCTGATATACACTTTCTTATCGAACAAGCCAATGTTCGTAGCAGTGAACTTGAAAAAACAGATCTTAAAGACTGGAAAAAAAGGGTAGAAGAAGCCCAAGAGAATAACAATCAAAATGTATCTATCGAAGTTCAAGCATATGCCTCGCCCGATGGAGGAGTAAAACTCAATGAAAAGCTTTCGAAAAACCGCGAGCTGAACACTACATCGTTGCTAAAAAAGAACATCGAGGGGAGCGAAACAATAACATTTGGTGCACACTATACAGCGCAGGATTGGGAAGGGTTCCGTCGTTATGTACAGGCAAGCAACTTGCCCGATAAGGAACTTATTCTTCGTGTATTGGAAATGTATAACGACCCCGAGGAGCGCGAACGTGAAATTAGAAATATAAGCGTTGTTTACGATAAGTTAGCCACCGATATTCTTCCTAAATTGCGCCGTTCTCGCATTATTGCAACTATCGAAACTATTGGGAAAAGCGACAACGAACTCAGTAAGTTGTTACTTACAAATCCCAAAGCACTGAATATTGAAGAGTACCTATATGCTACCGAACTACAACCTTATAGCGAACGCATGCAGCTTTATAGTAATGCGTTAACCCTTTTTCCTAAAGACCCTCGTGCATACAATAATTTAGCAGCTATCTATTTATCAAATAACGAAACTGATAAAGCTGAACCCTTGCTAAATACTGCCATTAGCCTAGGTACAATACCCGAAGCTAAATTAAACCTTGCATTAATTAAATTAGAAAAGGGAAATTTGATCGATGCAGAAACTCTTATTGGGAACAATATAAAGGACGACCTTTCGCAGGAAGTTTATGGCCTACTATTGTTAAAACAAGGTAAGTTTACGCAAGCTGCCGAAGCCTACAAACACACCATTAGCAATAATGCGGCAATTGCACTTATTCTTACCAATAACTACGCACAAGCAATTGATGTACTCGACAAGATAACAAAACCTAATGCTATTACCGATTACCTTCGTGCCATTGTTGCAGCGCGCCAGGGCGATGCTCGTAATGCAAGTAATTTCCTAAACGAGGCTTTACAAAAGGATTTTCGTCTACGCGATTATGCGAGTAACGATATCGAATTCCGTAATGTTCGTAACAACCCGAACTTTATAGTGAACTAGTTGGCATATTATATAAGAGCCTATACTCTTTAGCATAGTCCTCCATACCATGAATTACCTGAGTATTAATAAAAAAATATCGCCGGCACTTAAAGTAGTTCATCTTTCAACAAGCGATAGTATAGGAGGAGCAGCAATAGCAGCATATAGGCTTATGTTGGCTCAACGCGAAGCAGGAATTGAAGCCAATATGCTTGTTTTACACAAAGAAAGCAACGACCCATTTGTTGAGTCGTTGCTTTCCTTAAGTAAACTAAATCGGGTTAAAGCATCCTTTAATAAACTTGCCGAAATAGCCTTAGGGAGTATGGCAACACATTCATGTAAAGGGTTTAAACCCTTTGTGTTATCAATTCCATTATTTGGGTTCAATGTTTTAAAGCATCCATTGTGCCAAGTAGCTGATGTAATCCATGTGCATTATTCCAACCAAGGTTTTCTTTCGCTGGCTTCCCTTAAACATTTGGCTAAAGCAAACAAAAAGGTAGTATTTACCCTCCACGACCTGTGGCATGTAGCGGCAATATGCCATCATAGTAGTTATCCTCCTAGTACATCATTCGAAGTCGAAACCCCCTATACCTCTAGTTTATTCGCTAGGTGTATGGCTCGGTATATATTCGAACAAAAGCGTAATGTTTACCTCAAGTTAAAACCCGCTTTTGTTGGTTGTAGTAGGTGGATTTCCACTCTTGCACAAATTAGCAGAATTACACCTAGCAATGCCTATATCGATGCTGTTGCTAATATCCCTAACATAGTCGATTTTGTTCCGCATAACAAATATGAAGCACGTACTCAATTTGGTTTTCCTTCTGGTTCAACGCTAATACTTTTTGGAGCAATGAATGCTTCGGACCCTCGCAAAGGGTACAAGCAACTTATCGAGTCGTTACAGTGCTTAGCCAATTATTACCCATTCGGTAGCACCCCTCCACATGTTGTAATATTTGGTAAAGCTAATCATAGGGCTTTTTCTCCCGAAAAATTTCCCATGCCAGTTCATTT